>JAPKCN010000150.1 GCA_028822945.1 Porticoccaceae bacterium
AATAATTAGTCTCAGGTGGGTAACTCAGAGTTCTCTGACTCTCATCCGTGATCTCACCGCGGCCCAATCAGTACTTTTTTAATCGTCTATATAAATCCGCTATGCAGTGCTCATTGGCATATTTAGACATCTTCGTAATATAAATTTTAACATACGCGCTATTTCGTGACTTCTATGCTTTGTGTTTTTATCTGTTCCCCGACGATTTATGAAATCAATGTGCGGCGCGGTTTTCTGGGTACAGCAATTTTGGCTGAAGTTAACTACTTCACCTGCGATTTGAATAACGAGACTTCAGGTATTGATATGGCGGCAACCTAAAATACTAATTTTTTGGACGGTACTACCGACTTTAGTGAGGCCCATTATGTTGGTGCTCATTATCGGTTTTAAACAGTATAGACATGGGCATATATGCTCCTGCTAGTCTCAAAAACTGCTCTCATGAGTTTGTCAGGTGGTCGGCGGTATGCCCGTGGTGGGCCATAGCCGGTATACACTGCTCGTCAATGAAGCCGCCGGCGCAGCGCGATAGGCGTCATTCGAGCTTGCTAACGATCCTCAACAAGTCGTGCAACAAAGAGCTGTGCCAACGGTTACTCGCAGGGCGAAGTATCGAGGGGATAGCGCCTAGGCGAATGATTAGGGTCTCGGTCTCGGGGTCTATCACCATCACCTGTAAGCCCATTCCTTCGATCCAGTAGATATTGGGATAATTAGTTAGCCCGCTATAGATGTGGTATCCGTATCGGTTACCCTCGAAAAGCCAGTGGTCTGCACAAAGAACTCGTTTGCAGTCTCGGGTTTGGAGAGCATCTTTACAATCCATTCTTTTGCTACAACTGGAGAACCGTTGTGCATACCGCGGTCGAGATATAGTTGACCGAGTACTAGCCACGAACGCGCGGTGGCGAATAGACAGCAGTAACCCGCGCTGTCGACAATCTTAGCCGGCGCGAGACCCAGCGGTCGCCAGAGTTTTTCTTCGATAATAGTACTCAATAGCTCTTCATAGGCCCGTGTCAAAATCTGACTGAGTAAATGATAGTTGATATTGTCGTAGCGAAAAGCTTGCTCTTTTGAAAATTCTAGCGAAGCTAGTTGTGTGTGGCTGAGCGCTTCCCCTTGGAGGGTTTGGCGTAATTCCCGCAAGCCACTTTTTAACCCCGATCGATGGTTGAGTAATGCTCCCACGGTGACACTATGCCGGTCGTCAATCTGCAACTCTGGGATATATCGCTTAATCTGGCTATCCTCAGAGGTGATATGGCCCTCGTCGATGGCGATGCCAATTAATAGCGCAATGATATTTTTGGTCATCGACATAGTGTTGATTGAAAGGCCATTATTCGCGCCATCGGCATAACTCTCATGCACGATTGTCCCATGCCGTTGAATCACTAACACGTCGGTGTCACTGGCGGCGATCCATGCGTTTAATAAGTCGCTGTCGAGGTTTGCGCTGAGTTGTACCGCGTTTGTTGGAGATTGACCGGCAATCGGCATTAAGACTCCGAGACTGGCCGAGTCGGGTGCGGTGATAAGGCTATTCAGGTGGTCATTTACCTCCATCTTTAACTGGTTTAATAGCATGGTCTTGGCTGGCATAAACCCGAATCTGGCAAGCGTGATAAAGAGCGCTGTTGCGATCAAACAGCAGCGCCTAGACATTGCTTATGGCCTGTGATGGCAGCAGTGACGGTAGATTCGTTGTTCGCTTGCGGCGTGACGATACATTGTGCATTAGCATCGCCCTTAGCCGCCCCCAAGCCGCTCTGTGGCACTGTCATCATACAAATTTAAATTATTAATAAAGCGATAATAAAAGCGGATCATGTCGAGATAATTGTCTACCCGAATGCTCTCATTGACGCCATGAAGACTAGACATCTCATCTGCTTGCATATCGAGCGGTGAAAAACGATAGATATTTTTTGTCAGGTCGGCGTAGTGCCGCCAGTCGGTGTCGCCCATGAGTAGATATGGTGTAGCGTACACCGTCGCATTGGGTTTGTTGAAGGTCTTGCCAACGGTCTTTTGAATCAGTTGAAATCCTACAGCCATATGATCTGAAACCGGTGATGGGTCTCTCGAACCTTGAACTATCTGATTAATCTGTACCCGTTCGTCGTCGACTAATTCGACCATACGCGCGTGCACAGATTGGCGCGTTTCGCCCGGCAGAATACGCGTATTGATGGTTGCCTGAGCTGAACCGGGAATAACATTGTCCTTGACGCCGCTGTTGAAAATAGTGATCACACCAGTTGTTCTAATAAAGGGTATAAGGGACTGATCGCGGTCGAAGACAGCGAGTAAAAGCGACTTGAATAGCCATAAGTTGGTTACCACTAACTTTATTGGAGCGGACAGTTCTGCGGCCAGATACTCTAAATTGAGTCGCACTGGGTCGGTAAGACGTGTCGGAAACGGATTATCTTCAATTTGTACCAGTGCGCGGCTTAAAATACCGATAGCGGTTTCTGCGGGTGGTTGTGAAGAGTGCCCTGAATTTGTTTCAACGCTTAACTGCAAAGATAGGTAACCTTTTTCGGCAACGCCAATCATGGCTGTTTTATTGCTGATACCGGGTATCGCGCCAGACATGATGGCCCCGCCTTCGTTCAACACAAATTCGAGTTGAACACGGCGTTGTTTGAGTATTTCGGCCACGGCGCTTGCGCCGGCATTGCCGCCGACTTCCGCGTCGTGTCCAAAGGCTATGTAGATCGAGCGCTGGGGTTTGAAACCCGCTACCAGCAGTAATTCCACAGCCTCTAACGTGGACATAGAGGCGCCCTTGTCATCCATCGTGCCGCGGCCATAGATTCTTTGCGTAACGATAGAATCTGAAAACGGCTTTGCGATCCAGCGTTTGAGGTCAGCCGACTGTGTCGGCACCACATCCAGACGGCCTAATAACGCAATAGGTTTGAGTGTTGGATCGGTGCCTTGCCAAAAAAATAGTAACGACATCTGGTTGACGATCTCTACCTCGAGTTGATTAGCAATATTTGGGAAGCTGCCAAAGATATGTCGATGCAGAGCCGTAAACTTGTCTAGGTTAAATTGACGACTGTCGTCGTACGAAATAGTCTCTATTTGCAGTGCCTGTTGCAGGCGCGGCAAGATGATCTGGTTGTCCAGTGGCATAGGAGTAATCCCCGCCACCGGCAACTGTGTGCTTGCATGATTAACGGCTTTCAAGATCAGCACGGTGGTGATCAAAAGTACGAGCATGAGGATTTTAACGGCTAGGGATTTCACTGAGAGCTGACACCTCTGTTAGATAATAACCGGCTCACGCCTACTCTATTATTGATACGCACCTGCGCTTTTTTTAAAGGCTTGTTGCGTGCACCTAGAGCAGACACTCACCTAACATAACAGAGCCTCAACTAACTGACGGGAAGTGCACATTGATCTATATGCGTGCTTACTGCATATAAATTGTGGTAGCCGTTATACAATCCCAAAGTCGATAGATTGCGAGAGAATAATAAAACCCTAGCTTTTTACATAGATCACATTAAGGAGGGCCGTTATGTCCTGTCATCATCTTACTCCAGACCAGCTGCTGGCAACCACTCGCTCAGTGCGCAAGCGACTAGATTTAACGAGGCCGGTAGAGATGCAAAAGATTGAAGAATGTGTCCATCTTGCAATGCAGGCCCCGACCAGTTCTATCGGTCAAAACTGGCAGTTCTTGGTGGTTCGCGACGCGGAAAAGAAACGCCAGATAGCTAAGTGGTACAAAAAAGGTCACGAGGTATTTTTACAGCGTCAAGCCGACGCGGTCAAAGATACCCGAAAAGACGCTACTAATCGACGAACTCTGGGTTCAATATCATATTTGTCCGACCATTTACAGGATGTTCCCGTCTTGCTTATTCCCTGTTTGCGCGGGCGTTTAAACAACTCAGAAGTGGCTTCTGATATTGCTTATCAAGCAACGATGTATGCGTCGGTGATTCCGGCGACATGGAATTTTATGTTAGCGGCGCGCGCTCGCGGTATGGGAAGCTGCTGGACAACACTGCATTTGCATTATGAGCGCGAGGTAGCCGACATTCTAAATATACCTTATGAGCAGGTCACTCAGGTTGCCCTGATACCGGTAGCTTATACGCTAGGTACGGAATTCAAACCGGCTGCGCCGCAATCTGCCGAAGCGGTTATGCGGGTAGATTCTTGGTAACTAATCTGTTCCTGAAACGTCGGCGTCGGGTGGGTGCGACTGCAGCCAGCCAGCGTTTTGGCGATTACGGTATTCAGCGGTTAACATGGAGATTGAATATGAACTAGCAACTAATCGACTGTCGCAGTTTTACGCAATGATCAGGGTGCGACAAACAGTACTATAGAGTTTTATGAGCGAGCAACTTTATATCACCGGCGCCGGCGTGAGTGTGGGGAGTGGCATCCCGACATTTAGTGGAGAGGATGGCTCTTGCACTATAGGCAGTGCTAATTTCACGCCTCAGGGAATGGCGACACGGGTTATTTATCTGCAGCACTCCGCAGAATTTCTAATCTGGTACTACCGCCGGTTTGCCCAGTATAGGCATTTATAACCCAATCTCGTGCATCGCTGGCTGGTGGATAAAACCCTGATTACGCAAAATATAGTGGCGATATTAATTACATTCCTGTTG
>JAPKCN010000014.1 GCA_028822945.1 Porticoccaceae bacterium
GGCATATGCTCAGCTATTATCTACCGGTATTTTAAGTTGCCTACCGAGCCATAGTCACGCCTCTTGTGTCGCTTGGTTCAACGCTAGTGGGCACCGAGGTTAAACACCACCGCCTGGTCGAGATCGAAGCGCACCGGCAAGCTGTCGCCGATGGCTTGATCGATATCACTGGGTGCCAGACAGGAAACTGTCTGGCCGTCTGGTAGAGCTAGTTTGTAAAGGTGATTAGCACCCAAGAAGATCTTTTCGACAATATTTAGTTTATGTCCATCCTGCCCATCAAACACCACAATATCTGGGCGCAGTAATAATTTGATGCGCCCGGCACGCTGCTCTGGCCACTGGGTTGCGGTGAGCCTACCCCAACCAGCGTTTAGATTGCCGGCGGCATCGATATCGATATCGATGAGATTGCCGGCACCGATAAAATCTGCTGCGAACAGCGTTGCTGGTCGCTGATAGAGATCGCGTGGAGTGCCGATTTGATCAACGCGGCCGTCGTTCAACAAGACAATCTTATCGGCCATAGCAAAGGCTTCGTCTTGATCGTGAGTAACTAGTAGCGCGGTGACTTTGCTACGCTTTAAGAGCGCGCGTATTTCTCCCGCGAGTTGACTGCGACGGACGCTGTCGAGGTTAGAGAATGGCTCGTCGAGCAGCAGTATCTTGGGGTTGGGTGCCAACGCTCGGGCCAGTGCAACGCGCTGTTGCTGGCCGCCAGATAGTTCGTGTGGATAGCGCTCTATCTCGTCGGCTAGACCAACTAGTTCGAGCATCTCCGCAATCCGCCTGCGGCGCTCTTCGGCATCCACGCGCTCTAGCCCAAAGCCGATATTGTCGCAAACATTGAGGTGAGGAAATAGGGCAAAGTCCTGAAACACCATACCCACTGCGCGTTTCTCTGGAGCCTGAGCGTAACTGGGCGTGCTAATGGTCTTGCCGCGCAGACTGATGGCACCTTTGGAGACAGGTTCAAAGCCTGCAATAGCTCGCAGTAGGCTGGTCTTGCCGCATCCAGATGGTCCCAGCAGGCAGCCGATAGAGCCCTCGGGCAACGCAAACGACACGTCCGAAACAGCACTCGCGCCGTCGTAGGCGATAGTTACTTGTTCTAGTGTCAGTTGCTTATCCATGGGGTCTACGCTCGTGCAACATAGTGCGAATGATTAATAATACAGGTAACAAACCAATAGCGACAATCGCTAGTGCGGGCAGGGCTGCATCGACCAAGCGCTCATCCGATGCCAATTCATAGGTTCGCACTGCGAGGGTATTAAAATTGAACGGTCGGAGTATTAAAGTGGTCGGTAATTCCTTTAAAACATCCACAAATACCAGCAGTAAAGCGGTTAGTAAACTAGGGCGCAGCAGTGGTAGGTGAATGCGGCTGAGGACGTGCATGGGCGACGCGCCTAGCGAGCGCGCCGATTCGTCAATATTCGGTTTAATCGCTGTCAGACCAGATTCGACGCTCTGCAGTGACACCGACAAAAATCTCACCAGATAGGCGAATAGTAAAATGCCGACAGTACCGCTCAATAGAAGACCGGTGGGGTAGTTAAACCAGCTGGTGCTAAAACTGTCGATTTGCTGGTCGAGCCATCCAGCAGGTGCCATGATACCAACGGCAATGACTGTGCCCGGCACGGCATAGCCGAGATTAGCTATTTCGACCTGAGTATGCTCGCGCCGGCGGTTAAAGCGGCGCTTAGCATAGGCCAATAATAGCGCGACTAAAAGGCAGCCGAGAGCGGCGGTTGCCGCAAGGAAAAAGCTATTGAGCAAAAGCTCGGCAAACTCGCGGTTGAAATTTTGTCGCCAGCGACTGGCAGCCCATAAGGTGAGTTGGAGTGCTGGCAAGGCAAATCCTAGGGTGACTATGAGACTGCCAAAAAGAGTTGCTAGTCGGCCTCTCCAGCCTGTAAGAACTAGTAGTTTGGGTTTGGCACGGGCCGCACTTTGATGAAACCGCAGGCGTTTGCGCGATTCGCGCTCAAGTAGAATCAGCGCAAATACAAAGAGCAGTAAAAATGCACAGAGTTGAGCCGCGGTAATCAATTCGCCAAGCCCGTACCAAGTGCGAAAGATACCCGTGGTAAAGGCACTCACGCCAAAGTATGCCACGGTGCCATAGTCGGCGAGAGTCTCCATGAGAACTAGGCTCAGGCCAGCGATAATGGCTGGTCGCGCCATCGGCAGCGAGACTGAAAAAAAACTGTGCCACGGGCCCTTGCCAAGGTTGCGACTAGCCTCGAGTACTGCACCTGACTGTCCGGCAAAAGCCACCCGTGCCAGCAGGTATACGTAGGGATAGAGGACTAGAGACAGCATGCAGATGGCGCCGCCTAATGAGCGTATCTGCGGGAAGTAGTAGTCGCCATAAGACCAGCCAAACAGAGTGCGTAAATGGGACTGCACTGGACCGGCTACATCCAGCAACCCAGTATAGGTATAGGCAATAATATACGCTGGCATAGCCATCGGCAGCAGCAGTGCCCAAGTGAGCAATTTTCGTCCAGGAAATTCGCACAGCGCGGTCAACCAGGCAGCGCTGACCCCGAGCAGCAGGGTGCCGGTGCCGACGCCTGCGGCAAGGGCTAATGAATTAGCTACATAGTCGCCGAGTACTGTGCTGTAGAGGTGTTGCCAGGCGGCGCTAAACGGCTGCAGTAAGCTGCTAAGAATCACGAGCACTGGCAGTGCTAGTAGCGCGGTGACGCAGGTCGCTAAGTGGCGCCAGGCTACATTCTGGACGCCATAGCGGGGTAGGGTGGCGTGCTTCGCAGTTATTTCCAACCAGCCCGATCCATGGCCATGATTGCCTCGGCATTGTTGCGCCCAAGCTCGGTGACGCTAAGTGTGTCGGCTACAAAAGAGCCCCATGACTCCAATACTGAACTAATCTTAATATTCTCGCGAACCGGAAATTCATTGTTTATATTAGCGTACCACTGCTGGCTTTCGTCTGTGGCTAAAAAGGCGATCAGACGAGCTGCCAATTTTGGGTTTTGCGACGATTGGGTGATCCCTGCACCTGAGATATTAACGTGTGTTCCCCGGTCGTCTTGATTGGGCCAAAACAACGCGACTTTTGACGCCGCTTCGACTTGAGCCGCATCGCTAGATCTCAACATTCCGCCGAGGTAATAGCTGTTGACGATGGCGACATCGCACTGACCTGCCGCTACGGCTTTAATCTGGTCGCGATCGCCGCCGGCAGGAGCGCGGGCGAAGTTGGCGACTAGACCCTCTAGCCAGGCGTCGGTATGCGCTGCCCCTTTACTCGCCAGCATTCCGGCGACGAGTGACTGGTTGTAGATATTACCGGACGAGCGGACACACACTTTGTCCCGCCACTGCTGACCGGCGAGGGCCTCATAGGTGCTCAATTGGGCAGCGGATACGCGGTCTTTGGCATACACGATGACCCGGGCGCGCACACTCAACCCAAACCATTGATTGTCGGCACTGCGCAGATGCTGTGGAATTGCGCTACTCAGCGCAGCGGATGTCATCGGTTGTAATACGCCCGCCTGTTGAGCGCGATATAGGCGACCGGCATCGACGGTTAACAAAAGATCGGCGGGCGAGTTGACGCCCTCGCTCTGTAGTCTGGTGAGCAGGGCATCTCCCTTGCCGGTGACAAGATTGATCTCGGTGCCAGTCGCATCACTAAAGCGATCGAGCAGTGGTTTAATCAACCCCTCTTTGCGCGCCGAATAAATATTTAATGCAGCTGGTGCAAGCGTTTCGGTACTGCCCATACCCAATACACCAGGGGTCAATAAGGCGAATGTGAATGCGATCGCATAGATCTTCATGGACGTGTTCCGCGGCAATTTACTGAGAACGGTAATTATTCTCATTTACGTACAAAATGCAAGTTAAGTCGCTGCAGCATCGACGTTATGACGACTAATTTTGGGTGCAAGCGCTGCGCAATGCCGGCTACCCTGCGACGTATCGCAAGATCAGCTCATAGGGACTGAAATCTGACGGATATCAGTTTCTTGATCGATTTATATATCAGCGCCAAAAAGCGTAAATCGAACCCTAGGGTGTCGGCTGTAGGACAACTTTTTTCGTCCGTCATGCTAATATGCATCGATGTCTTATTTACGTGACCAAGGTGCCCTACCATGTCTGTAATTGTAAATCGGCGCGACCTGGATTTTATGCTATACGAAACTCTGGGTATGCAGCACTTATTTGAGTCCCCGCGCTATGGCGATTACGATCGCGACTCGATCGATGCAATGTTCGATCTCGCCCAGACAATTGCTGAGGATAAGTTCTTATCGTGCGCCAGTAAAGCGGATACCGAGGAGCCGGCATTTATCGATGGCGCTGCGGTATTGATTCCCGAAATTAAACAGGCAATAGATGCCTACCGCGATGCGGGTTTGTCGAGCACTGCTTACGATTCTGATATTGGTGGTATGCAGGTACCGATGATGGTTGATCAGGCGCTCAAGGGCATGTTTGCCTGCGCTAATACGGCGTTATTTAACTACATATTTCTAAGCCAGGGGGTTGCCAATATGCTCAATGCCTGTGGCTCGCAAGCCCTCAAGAATGAGTATTTAGCCAAGCTTGTGGATGGAGGGTGGCTAGGTACTATGTGCCTTTCAGAGACTCAGGCGGGCTCGTCCTTGGCAGATATCCGCACCAAGGCCGAGCCACTTGCCGACGGCAGTTTTAAACTTACCGGCACGAAAATGTGGATTTCCTGTGGCGATCACCAGATAACTGAAAATATTGTCCACATGGTGCTTGCAAAAATCCCCGGTGCATCTTCCGGTGTCAAGGGCATTTCACTATTTTTAGTGCCGAAAAATCGCTTAAATGAGGATGGTGGGATTGGCGTTGATAATAATATTGCCTTAGCGGGACTCAACCATAAAATGGGCCAGCGCGGCACTGTCAACTGTCTGCTCAACTTTGGCGAGGGCGGTGACTCGATTGGCCAATTAGTCGGAGACGAAAACCAGGGTCTTGCGAATATGTTTCACATGATGAACGAGGCGCGTCTCTCGGTAGGTATGGCAGCGGTTTCGTGCGGTCTTGGCGGTTACTTGTACTCGCTTGATTACGCGCGCAATCGGCCGCAAGGTCGTCATATGAGCGCGCGCGATCCCTCGTCGCCAATGGTGATGATTTGCGAGCATGCCGATGTGAAACGCATGTTGATGACTCAAAAAGCCTATGTCGAAGGCGCACAGACCTTGGTCTTTTACTGTGCGCGTTTAATTGATCGACAATCGTTGATGACCGTTGGTGAGCAGCGACAACGCGTTGAGTTGTTACTCGATCTATTGACACCAATCGCCAAGTCCTGGCCCTCCGAGTATTGCTTAGAGGCGAATAAATTGGCTATTCAGGTGCTCGGTGGCTATGGATACACGCGCGACTATCCGGTCGAGCGGTTGTACCGCGACAACCGCCTAAATCACATCCATGAAGGTACCCTTGGCATTCAGGCAATCGACCTACTCGGTCGCAAGGTGCGGATTCATAGTGGTATGGCGTTAACCTTGTTGCGTGAGGAGATGACCTCGACCTTTGATGAGGCTCGTCAGATGCCCAATCTAGAGGGTTATGTAAGCCAATTGGAAGCGGCGTTGGCGCAGGTGGAAAGCACCGTTAAAGCGGTTGATGCAGCGGACAATCCGCAACTAGGGTTAGCGAATGCAACATTGTTTTTACATGCCACTGGGCATGTTGTTATCGCCTGGATGTGGCTCATGCAGGGACTCGCTGCCCAGCGTGGTCAGGCTGCGGGCGGTGCCATAGACAGTGCCTTTTACCTAGGAAAATTGGCTGCAGTGGCATTCTTTTATCGCTACGAATTACCTAAGGTCAAGACTGATTTACTGTTAGTTGCCGGGTTAGACAGTACCTGTTACGACCTCACGGCAGAACAATTTATTGGTGTTTGACGTTGGGTAAATAACGGTTACACGCGGAGCCTATCGCCGAGGGACGATGCAGTAACGGAATTTTTATTGCTGTTAGGTTATTTCCGAAGATGTCTGCTGCTCTGCCGGCGGCGCTTAGGAAGGGTGATTAAAGGTTTAGGGTATTACTATTACAGAGGAGTTTGAATTATGTTATCAAAATCGACATGCTGGTTTTTGTGCGCGACAGTCGTGCTGCTTGCAGCCCCTGCCAGTAGCCACGAAGGCTCTAAAGTTCCAGCACCGAGTAGCTTTAATGAGCTGAGCACAGCGTTTGGTTGGGATCTTAAAAATACTGCGATAGCCTCAGAAAAAATCCGCGATGGATTGTTTGTGCTAGTTGGCCTAGGCGGAAATATTGCGGTCAATGTCGGCATCGATGGGGTCCTTATTGTCGATGATCAGATTCCTCAAATGATGCCAAAAGTTTTGGCCGAAATTACTCAGTTGGGCGGTGATGGCGTCGATTATGCCGTCAATACCCATTGGCACTTTGACCACGCCGACGGCAATCTCGCTCTCGCCAGTAGTGATGCGATTATTATTGCGCAGGCTAATTCCAGGCGGATGATGCAATCCAACACTCTGATCAATCTGGTTGGCGTGTCATACCTGCAACCGGCGTATCCGGACGGCGCGCTACCCACTATCACCTTTGATGACAGCCTTCAGTTGCACTTCAATGGTCAGCAGATTGATGTCATGCATTTTGGTGCGGCACACACCACCGGCGATGCGGCGATTATCTTTCGGGGAAGCAATGCGGTACACATGGGTGACGTTTACAACACTGCATATCCATTTATCGACGCGGGTAATGGAGGCTCTATCGACGGTTTAATAGCCTTCAGTAGGGCCGTACTCGAGCAAATCGACGAAAACACCTTAGTGATCCCTGGTCACGGTACAGTCGGTCAATATGCGGATTTAAAAAATTATATAGACATGCTGGTCGAGGTGCGGTTAAAAATGCTGGCGATGATTAATCAGGGAGCGAATTTAAACGAGGTCTTGGCTGCAAAGTTAACTGCAGATTGGGATGCCGAGCGCGGCGACAGTTCTTTATTCATCAATCGTACCTATATGAGCCTCACTCACAAGTTGGTAGATCGCTGACGGTGCGATTAGCGCAATCAGCAGTTTTTGCGTTGGGGCATTTTATATTGGCGTTGGGCAGTATTTTTTCGACCGCGTTTATTAACCATCACAAGTAGGAACACTATGCTGGATACAACCACATTATTTTCATTAGAGGGGCGTATAGCGCTGGTCACCGGCGGATCGCGCAACCTTGGTAAAACAATTGCCGAAGCTTACATCGCTCAAGGTGCGACGGTATATGTGAGTGCCCGTAAAGTCGCCGACTGCGATGCCACCGCTGAAGAGCTGGGGCCGAATTGCCACTCGCTGCCGCAAGACATAGCGACCGTTGAGGGCGCGCGCGCACTGGCGGCGGCTTTTGCCAAAAAACACCGGCGTCTAGATATCTTGGTGAACAATGCTGGCGCGGCATGGGGCGCGCCCTTTGAAGAATTCCCCGAGGCCGGTTGGGACAAGGTGATGGATCTCAATTTGAAGTCGCCATTCTTTTTGATACAGGCTCTGCACCCACAATTAAAGGCTGCTGGTGCCGAGGGCCGCCCGTCTAAAGTGATCAATATTACGTCGATTGATGGCCAGCGATTGAGCGCCTGGGATACTTATAGCTACCATGCATCGAAGTCGGGTCTGATCTATTTAACCAAGCGTTTGGCGGCGCACTTGATCCGTGACAATATTGTTGTCAGTTCAATTGCCCCAGGGGCCTTTGCGTCGGATATGAACCGCGCTGCACGTGACCATGCCGACCGTTTGGCTAAGCACATTCCAATGGGCCGTATTGGCAACCCGGAGGATCTTGCCGGAGCCGCAATTTACCTAGCTAGCCGCGCGGGTGATTATGTGGTCGGCGACACGCTGACCGTCGATGGTGGCGTCGTGCATGCCTCGATCGCACGCCTTGGCGATGCCTAGAGCCAATCATTTTTCGATCTATACGGGGTTGTCTGGCGACGGTGGCAGTTCCGGTTACTGCCCGATCACGCGCGCTTTAAAGGCCTTCGGGACAGCTATCGCGGTGCGCGCAGCTAGGCCAAAAAATACCTGAGTGAGGCAACTAGAGGCTCAACATCGCCTAGGCACTGGAGTGGCCGAGGCGGGTATAATCGACACCTAACTCCGCCTAACTCCGCCTAACTCCGCCTAACTCCGCCTAAACCGAGCTAATTTTACGTTTATAATCGCATTGAACATTGACAATAAAAATGAGGCAAACAGCGTTCTGGGGATCGCTGTCATTGAGTCCCAGTCTGAGGATATATCCGCGCAAAATCTCGTCGCCGCAGACTAATTAATTGGCAAAGTACAGATGCCATTGGCGGTCTAGACTACTAAATCTTAGGGCGATCGTCTTTCTAAATGGTGAGTGGTATGAGGCTGGTATCGACATAGTGTCTGATCCTTGTTGCATCGCATTAGATTGCCCAGAATAACTCTCTCGGATAGTCAATGGAATATCATACTGCGCGACTGTGCTCTGCGCGGTCGACAAAAATCGTGCTGGTGATGGAATCTATGCGCTGGCAATCCATGTCCGCTGAAGCGTTTGTACGAGCTTGAGGTGTCGCTGCGTAAGCCGTCTTTTTTGGGCAATTTAACGCCTTAAAAAAAATCCCGCTATACTGCTGTAACGATAGGTAAATCGACTCTTAAAATCACCCCAGTAGATTGCGAAGTTCCGCTTATGTCAGACCGTATTCCCAGAGATAAGAGCCATGATTACAGCGAGGCGATGGCGCATCAGCGGCGCGAATTTGTGCAGGAAAAAACGACTGTGCGACTTGATCACGTCTGGCACTACTCAATTGACCCGCAGGCCACCGCTGGCAATATCGAAAACTTTACTGGTGTGGCGCAAGTGCCGATCGGTCTGGTCGGGCCGCTGTATGTGGTGGGCGAGCATGCTCAGGGTGACTTTTATGTGCCGATGGCGACTACCGAGGGCACCTTGGTGGCGAGCTACAATCGCGGTGCGCGACTGCTGCGCGATAGCGGCGGCATCAAAGTTACTGTAGTCGATGATGCAATGCAGAGAGCGGCGGTGTTTATCTTTGCAGATGCCCGCCAAGCGCGAGATTTTGGTCTTTGGGTGACGGATAATTTTGCCGCGATCGCGGCTCGGGCCGAGTCTACAACGCGGTCTGGAGCGTTGCGCAATATCGAACAGTATGCCGCTGCGCGAATGCGTTATCTGCGGTTTAACTACACCACAGGCGATGCCGCGGGGCAAAATATGGTCGGTAAAGCGACCCATGCGGCCTGCGAATGGATACTTGCAGAATACCCCGGCATCCAGCGTTACATGCTCTCTGGGGCGATGGATACGGATAAAAAGCATGCGCACATCAATACCTTACACACCCGCGGCAAACGCGTAATCGCCGAGGTCACGATTGCCAGCGAATTACTCGAAAAAACTATGGGGGTGAGTGCTAAAACACTTTACAAGGCACGCGCTATTAGCCAAGTTGGCAGTTTTATGGCTGGTTCGGTGAATACCGGTGCGCACTCGGCAAATGGCATCACGGCAATCTTTATTGCCACCGGTCAGGATGTTGCCAATGTCGCCGAATCCTCAGCGGCGATTGTCTACGCTGACCTCGATGCTCGCGGCGATTACTATTTATCCATCACGATACCGTCGCTAATTGTGGCAACATTTGGTGGCGGCACGGGACTTGCGACCCAACGCGAATGTTTGACAATGCTTGGTTGTCAAGGAGCTGGCAAGGTGCGCAAACTCGCCGAGATCATCGGTGCCACTGTACTGGCTGGAGAAGTGTCTCTGATGTGTGCGATGTTGGCCGGTGATTGGGTTACCAGTCACGATGCCTTGGGTCGCAACCGCTAAGTAGTATATATAATTAAAGTTTTAACTTACTATAGGGCGGTAGTTCTATGAATTATATAAATTTTAAAATTATTTTTAGTCGGCTTATATGGCTTTTATTGAGCTGTTTTTTGGTCGCTTGCGAGCCATCTGACCGTTCTGCCAAAAATCTTGCCAACACCCCACTAAAGCCCGTAAAGATGAACAGTTGCGATAATGCTGAACCCCTTCGCCAAGCATTGTTCGGTGATTTACACGTGCACACGAGCTATTCATTTGATGCCGCTGCAAATAGCACCGGGGCAACGCCGGAGGATGCGCAACGCTATGCGCGCGGCGGCGAGATTCCATTTTTTCCGCTGGACGAAAACGGTGTAGCAATTGGCCGCGCAAAAATTGATCGGCCACTGGATTTTTTAGCAGTTACCGATCACGGCGAATTTCTTGGCGAACGCGCGATCTGCCGCACGGAGGGCTCGCCGATGTACAACAACGATTTTTGTCGTGCTTATCGTGCCGACGAACGCCAGGGCATGATTATGCTGGGGCAGGTGGTTACCACCGAAACTCCAGAGCGCTTGCCTGCCGTGTGTGGAGAGGACGGCAGCCTATGTCGGCAATATGCACTGTCGCCGTGGCAGGACATTCAGGCGGCCGCCAACAATGCCAATAGCCCCTGCGAATTTACCAGTTTTGTTGCCTATGAATACACCGGTACGCCGGGCACCTCCAACTACCACCGTAATGTGATCTTTAGGAGCGCCGCGGTGCCAGACTTGCCAGTCAGTTATATCGATGCTCCGGTGGATAGCCAACTCTGGGGGCAGCTCGACAGCGTTTGCAAAATTGACCAAGGTTGTGACTACTTGACCATTCCGCACAATAGCAACCTCGCCAACGGCCGAATGGCCCCTTATCGCAAGATTCCACAGACCTTAGAGGCTCAGCGAGCATACGCACAAACACGCCTGCGGCGGGAACCGATTATGGAGATCTTTCAGCACAAGGGCTCATCCGAGTGCATCAATGGTTTGAGTACGGTATTCGGTGCGCCGGATGAACTCTGCGCGGTCGAGGCGGTGCGTGAGATTGGCGTAGAAAAGATCTTTCCTGTAGCGGCATTAATAGATGGTGTGGCAACGCTGGTCGAGACCTCGCAAGTGACAGTAGAGTGCGCAGCTGAAACGGTCGGCGGCAACGGTATGGTGGGTGCTGGTTGTGTAGATGCTACCGATTTTCAGCGGTCTGCTCTGTTATTGGGTTTAAAAGAGCAGCAACGAACTGGCTTTAACCCTATTAAGCTAGGCATTGTAGCCGCCACCGATACGCATTCGGCTAATGCTGGTGGCGTATTAGAGTCGTCCTGGGGCGGTGCCGTGACGGGTGAAGGCACGCCGTATGAACGCTTAAAACCGGGTCTACTAACCAGTGGTATAGATGGCAATCCAGGCGGCCTTGCTGGTGTCTGGGCGGTCGAAAATACCCGTGAAGGGGTGTTTAATGCGATGTTGCGTCGGGAGGTTTTTGGCACCTCTGGTCCACGCATTCGGCCGCGTTTATTTGCCGGTTGGGGGCTAGACGATGCGCTATGCGACGACCGAAATATGCTTGCGGAGGCATATGCTGGCGGCGTACCTATGGGCGGCGATCTGGCCGCGCCGAACGGCGTTGCCGGTCAAAAACCCAGCCTGTTGGCATATGCTGTCAAAGATCCTGAGGGTCGCCAACTGCAATCGCTGCAACTTGTAAAGGGCTGGGTGGATGCCGATGGAGGATTACACAATGAGGTTATTCCTCTGGCTGAGGAGCTTGCAGGTGCCGACAACTTGTGTCGCGTTTATAGCGATCGCAGTTTTGATCCTCTGCAACCCGCCTATTATTATTTACGTGCGGTAGAACCTGCGTCGCCGCGCTGGCATACCTACGATTGTGCTGCGCTGCCCGCAGATCAGCGCCCGGCGGTATGTAGCGATGGGAGGTACTCTGCAACTATCCGTGAGATGGCTTGGACGTCGCCTATCTGGTACCGCGGTGATTAGTCTTCTGGCGCAAGGGCGCAAGACTGTAAGCATAAGGCCAGCTGCCGAGTGGAGATCGGCAGCGGTAAATAGTTAAAAATAAACTATCGTTTGATAGTCAAACGCTGTTGGACCTTGCCGATAAAATAACGCTAAATACTTTCCGGCGTGCACGTTCTGGTACCAAGGCAAGCTCTATGCGGCCAAATACTTTATTCACTGGGAGTTACCGCAGACTGCTCAAAAAGTGGCCCTTTTGGATGCCAACGACAGCACCTGCTTTGATATCCGCAATTACTATTTTTAGCTGACATAAGTATCGGCACATAAGATGCTAATTAAATGCATGTTGTAACCGACTGCTAAGATTTTAATTATTTTATTGGAGATGTATATGGATTTTTCAGAGTACTGCCGGGCCAGGAAGAGTATACGTGGCTTCACTAAAGAGCCCTTACCGATGAGCCTCGTAGACAAAATTATAGACACGGCAAAGTGGGCACCGTCCTCTTACAATTCGCAGACATGGAAAATACATGCGGTCGCCGGCGAAGCTCTTGATAAAATCCGCGAGGGCAATACCCGTAACACCATGGCGGGAGTGCCGGTGAAGCGCGAATTTGCTTATATTGAAGAATATCAAGACGTCCATCGGCGCAATCAGATCGACGTAGCTGTTCAGTTATTTGAGATGATGGGTATAGAGCGTGACGACAAAGCCAAACGAATGGACTGGATGTTACGTGGTTTTAAGCAGTTCGATGCGCCAGTATCATTGGTTTTAACCTATGACAAGTATCTTGAGCCAGCTGCTATGACTCACTTCGCCTGCGGATCTTTGGCCTATGGTATCGTTTTGGCGGCGTGGGAATTGGGTGTCGGTTGCATCATCAATGGTCAGGGCATTCAGCAGCCAGATGTAGTCCGCGAGCACGCTAAAATACCCGAAGATGAAGTTATTATGATCACCATTGCTATGGGTTATCCGGATTATGATTTTCCCGCAAATAACGTAAAGTCTCGCCGTGTTGAGAATGCTGATTTTGTTAGTTACGTGGGTTTTGACGACGAGTGAGCGAAGCTATCGATTCACTGCTTAGGTATTTTTGGGTATTCAGAGATGCTTTAAATGACGGTTGGCATTGGTCTAGCCGTTAATCAACTGATAGGAAGTAATTGTGACGATTCGATTCGATTCGATTCGATTCGATTCGATGATTGGGTGGCGATAGTCACCGGAGCGGACAGTGGCCTTGGTCGAACGGGTTGCACGGCAATTTTGGTCAGTCAAATTATGGTTTCGCAAAAATGGCGGTCGTAGGTATTGATTAATACCTTGGTGCTAAAGGGCGAAAAATACGTTGTAAAAATCAATACTCTGGCGCCAACTGCTTGCACAGCAATGACTGAAAATCTGATACCTAAGCAAGCCTTTAAGGTTATGACGACCGAATCAGTTGCCGCGGGACTGCTGACGCTGTGCCGCGAAAATTCGCCCAATCGCTATATGGTATGTGCTGGAGCAGGCGGTTATGCTAGCACCCATATTTATGAAAATGACGGCGGTTATCTACCACCGGAGCAGCAAACGCTAGAAAATGTAACAGATCTATTTGACGCCCTGAACGATGCCAGCACGCAGCAGGAGTTGGTCGGAAGGTATCAGCAAACCGATAATTTTGTTGCTAAGACATTGGCACACATGGGTATAGCGCTGCCCTAAACAACCTTTCGTCACAGCAATAATGCGTCAGACGACTCTTTATCCGCCTTTTGTGGTGTGCCTCATGTGTTAGCAAGGTGCGGCGCGGCAAGTGATGGTAGCTGTCAGTCTAGATCGCTGGCGTCGTGACGGTCGCGCAATTGGCGCTCTTCGGCACCCCAGACACGATTCACCCTCAACCCACGCTGCACGGCGGGACGCTGTTGTATGTCTTCGGCCCAGCGCAGTACGTGCCTGTAACTGGAGACCTCTAGGAACTCCTGCGCCTCGTAGAGGGTTCCGGCCACCAGCATGCCATACCATGGATGGCTGGCTATATCTGCAATGGAGTAGTCATCACCGGCCAGATAGGCACGCGATTCTAGAGTCTTGTCGAGTACATCCAATTGCCGCTTAACCTCCATGGCGTAGCGGTTGATTGGGTATTCGTACTTTTCCGGCGCATAAGCATAGAAATGCCCAAAACCGCCGCCCAAAAACGCCGCGCTGCCCATCTGCCAGAATAACCAAGACAGGCACTCGGTTCGCTGTGCCGGGTGTTTAGGCAAAAAGGCATCAAATTTTTCTGCCAGATATAGCAACATAGCACCTGACTCGAAGACGCGCGTTGGTATCTGTGTGCTGTGATCGATCATTGCGGGTATTTTAGAATTTGGATTGGCGGCGACAAAGCCACTGCCGAATTGCTCGCCCTCACCAATATTAATCAGCCACGCGTCGTACTCGGCCTCCCGATGGCCTAGGGCCAGTAACTCTTCGAACATCACCGTGACTTTAACCCCGTTTGGGGTCCCGAGCGAATACAACTGGTGGGGGTGTTTGCCCACCGGCAGCGTCTTATCGTGGGTAGCTCCCGACACCGGGCGATTTATTGCGGCGAACTTGCCACCGCTCTGCTGATCCCATTGCCATACCTTGGGCGGTGTGTAGGTACTGTTATCGCTCATATTGATGGACCTTTTGATATCGTGGTTTTAGCTCTCGATCTCGCTCGACGCTTATTACATAGTGATGGCGGTTTGAAAAGCCGGTCGTGCCGCTATCCGCGCCACATAGGCCTGCAGATCGATCATGTCATCGCTCATACAGCCCAAGCGGTTGCTCATAAAACAGGCGTGACCGAGCATAATATCCGCGGCTGAGAAATCGCCAATTAAGTAGTCCTTACCTGCCAGCGTATCGTTTACCGGCCCTAGGGCCTTGGCGAGAAGACGCTTGGCTTGCCCCAATGCATTTTCGTCGCGACGCTCCGGCGGCAGTAGTAAGGTGTTGACCACAATTGTGTTGATCGGCGGCATGACCATACCCTCGCAGTAGTGGAACCACTGCAGGTAGTCAGGGAATTGGGTCGCTAAAACTGCCGGCTTTAGGCCGCCATTTTTATGTCGCTCGATAATATAGTCGACGATCGCACCAGATTCAAACAAGCTAATATCGCCGTCGTCGAGGACTGGAATTCGCCCCAGTGGGTGACGGGCGCGATGCTCGTCCGATTTAAGGTCTTTCGGATGAAAATCCATTTTATTAATTGCGTATGGCAAGTCTAGCTCTTCAAGTAACCAGACGATGCGTCCGGCTCTGGAGTTTGGTGCGAAGTGGAGTGTTAGCATGGCAGATAGTCTCAATCGTTTAAGGTATTAAGCCAACCGCGGTTCTATTTATCAAGAGCAGTCACACATTGTCGGCTATGATTATTTACGGGATGTTTTTTCATCGTCCTTGCGGAGTTTATCGCGGTCCTGTTGATAACGTAGACCCGCATATAAAAAACATGGTGTCGAGACGAAAAAAAATACCTGTAATGTGACAAGTACGACGCTATAGGGCTGGTCTATTCCCTTGGCTATAAGTGCATCAATTGCCACGCCGGTAAGTGTGACGCCAAGCCCCATCCCGACAATATTCATGGCCATAATTGCGAAGGCGATAATGGTAGAGCGCACGGCTGGTGGCACTAGTTCCTGAATCGTCGCAAAGGTTGGGCTAAAGAACGCCCCCAATTGAAACACACCAAAAAAAAGTCCGATAGCGATCCAGATCGATCCGCCAAGCGCGAGTTTAAACGCCATTACAAAAGGAGCACACAGCAACATGACAAAAAACAAAAAACATTGGACGACCCAAACCGGTTTTTTTGGTGAACCAATCGCTGCCGATTTCGCCTATAACAGTGCCAATAATATAGCTGACTATGACTACGACTACGACTACGACTACGCCGCCGGTGATCGGGGCTATTGCATCGCGGTCATGGCTGTGCTCCTAAAAAAGCGATAGTTATTAGAAATACACTTTCACAGTGGATCTATCGAGATAAAAGCATACTTAAGAGCAGAGCGACATTGGGTCATATGCGAATTCATTTAAAAATACGATTAACAGATAAGTAAATAAAACGACATTCGTTATCGAGTACCCTTCGGTTGCGACCCCTTAACTGAATCGCTCCTATTTTAGGGCATCATCTATAACAATTGAAAAGAGTCCTATCGCGAGGTGTTTGAGGGTGAGAGGCCGAGATAAGTGTTGCGTTAAATCTCATTATGCTAAATTTTTTAACATTTGTTAGGCGCGTGGAGATATTTAGCAGTGGCATCCAATTAGCTCTCGTCTTGACCAGCGATATCGCTTTTTCCATCTTAAAACACTCGAGGTCGCCGCATCTACTAACGAGGTATACAATGAAGTTTGTTTTAGTGGCCTGTTCACCAGAGGCAAGAGCGATCCTTAAACATAGCTGGATCGGCACATCGGGGATTTTAATTTTATTTAGCGAGACTTTATAGTCGCTCGATATGATCTCGTTTAACGGCATGTAAATGAGTCTTATATCGGATTTATGAATAATTTACAACGTTTATCGACTCGGCCTTGGCTACGTTTTTTGGTTGTCGGCGTTTTATTGTTGCAATTGCAAAGTATGATTTTTTCGAAGCCAAAAACAACAATCGGACCAATCTCTGAACAGCGAGTGCAACTATTAAATGATCAGTGGCGCGCAAACACAGGGCGAACACCTAGCCCTG
>JAPKCN010000151.1 GCA_028822945.1 Porticoccaceae bacterium
AGTAGATGGAACTTTGGACGTAAAAAACTTTGAGTTTTCCAAATCCACCAAAAGTACATCGGTAAAGGTACCACCAACATCAACACCAACTTTATACATGAAAACCCCTCCTAGGACGCAAATAGGTTAGACGAACGATATAAATAATATTTAATTATAATTGTGATCGATTTCTTGTACCATTATCCTCAATGATCCAGACTAATAAATCAAGTTAGATTCTGTTACGAAATGAAAAAAAAACGGTCTATGGCACGTTACCAAGAAATTGCACAAATCATGTTGACTGATATTTCCGAGGGCACTTGGAAAGTTGGCGATCAATTACCGTCTGAACAGGCTCTGTCAGAACAATTTGATGTTAGCCGTTTTACGATCCGGTCCGCTCTGGACGATTTGCAGGAGCGGGGTATGATTAGTCGCCGCCGCAGACTTGGCACTGTAGTCATATCGACTAAGCCTGTTGAATTAATCGTTCAGGAAATACATTCTGTGGACGAGTTGTTTCAATATCCTGAAAACACCAAGCGCGAGGTTCTGCAGACGCTAAATTTGGTGCCAGACGTGTCTTTAGCGAATTTTATGCAATGTGATGTGGGTAGTCAGTGGATCAAAATCGAGACTGTAAGAAAAACGCACAAGCAAATAGCAGTATGTTTGAGTGAGATTTACGTCCCGCGAGCTTACAAAAATGTGCGTGATCTCGTTACCAAGACTAGCAAACCAGTATTTAAAATAATAGAGGAGCACTTTGCTGTCGAAGCGGTAGAAATAAATGCTGAAGTGCTTGCCGGCAGTGTCAGTCAAGAACGCGCTAGCTTACTCGGGGTTGAACCAAACAGCGCCTCGCTGATTATGGTTCGACGCTATCGCGATGCGAAGGGTAAGCTAATAGAGGTTTCAGTAAGTGAGCATCCAGCTAGTCGATTTACCTATTCATTTAATCTAAGTTATAAGAGATAAGGAAACCCATGAGTAAAGAAGATAGTAATAGTCGAAATAGCCCAAAGAGCATACGCAGTTTTTTGTTTGTGCCGGGGAATCATCCTGACAAAATCCGTAAAGTATTCGGTTATGGTGCAGATGCGGTCATCCTAGACCTAGAAGACGCCTGCGCCGACCGCGATAAGCCTGCAGCTCGTGAGAGTGTTGTCCAAGCATTGAAGGCAGGGCAGGGATCACTGGGTTATATTCGTATTAACGCTATTGATACTGCTTATTGCTTTCGCGATCTCGATGCGGTGGTCGGGCCCTGGCTCGATGGTGTGGTATTACCCAAATTGGAAAATCCAGAAGAGTTGTATGCGATTGATTGGGCTCTTTCAGAGTATGAACGTGAACGCGGACTCGAAGTCGGAGCAATCGATTTGATGCCGATCATCGAAACCGGTTTCGGGATGAAGAACCTTGATAAAATATGCTCTGCGCCAGGGCGTATGAAGCGCTTTGCATTCGGCGCGGGTGATTTTACTCGGGATGTCGGGATAAAATGGAGTGCAGACGAAATCGAGCTTGGCTATGTTCGTGGTCACATGATTCTTACTGCGCGCGCGCACTCGCTAGAGGCTCCCATCGATACCGTACACATTCAACTAGACGATATGGAAAGTTACGCTCAATCAGTTGCTACGGGGGTAAAGTTCGGTTTTCAGGGTAAGCTACTCATTCACCCAAAGCAGGTTAAACTTGCCAATCAATCATACATGCCGAGTGCAGCTGAGCTTGCTAAGGCTGTAAAAGTCATCGCTGCATTTGAAGCAGCTGAAGCAGAGGGTTCAGCGTCTATCCAAGTGGATGGCTATTTCGTTGATTATCCTATTGTCGAGAAAGCTTATGCGGTCGTAGCTGAGGCGAAAACTTACAGCAGCTAAGCCGACCCAAGCCAATCTTGAAGAACTTCTGCTGTATCGGCGCCGAGTGCGCGCCCCGCCCACCGCACTTCCCCTGGCGTGTCAGACAGGCGAGGGCACACGTTAGGTAGTGTGACTTTACCAATCTGACTATCTTCCAAGGTGATTAAATTGCCGCGGGCGATATATTGTGGATCTTTGAATATTTCCTCAATGCTATAAATAGGTCCGCATGGGACTTCGCCTTGCGCACAACAATTGAGGATTTCTTCGCGGGTGAAGCTGGTGGTCCAGTGAGTCACGAAGGCATCTACCTCCTGGCGCTTTGCCTCACGTTGAGTAATGTTACCGTAAACACCGTCTCCGGTGACATCCTCGCGATCCATCAATACGGCAAGGCGATTAAAAATTTTGTCATTGGTGCAAGCTATGGCCACCCAAAGGCCATCTTTGGTTGGATAATGACTGTGAGGTACGGCATTAACAGTTCCTGCGCCCATCCGCTCGCGAACAAGTCCGGTATTTGCATAAGCTGGCGCGAGTTCGTCAAGAATCCGAAATATGCTCTCATAAAGGCCAATATCGACGATTTGACCACGGCCAGTTTTCGGGCGCGCGTGTAGCGCAACCAGAACCCCCAGAGCTGCATAAACTCCCGACATGTAATCCGAAAGCGTTGCCGTCCCTGGAGAGGCCGGGGGCGCGTCGGGTTCCCCGCATAGATAAGAAATACCACTGAATGCATTGGCTATGCGGCCAAATCCAGGCCGGTCCTTATACGGACCGGTTTGCCCGTATGCGGTTACCCGAGCAATAATCAGATTAGGATTGATTGCATGTAAAACGTCTGGCCCTAGGCCCCATTTTTCGAGCGTCCCAACTTGAAAGTTCTCGCAAAGGACGTCAGCTTTGGCCACTAATTTTTTCAGCGTCGAGCTGCCCTCTTCTGAGCGCAGATCAAGCTCGATCGAGCGTTTATTACGACCTTCACTGAGCCATAAAAGGGTATCACCGCAATCGGTCATAGTGCCAAATTTACGGACTGGATCACCGCTACCCGGCAATTCGACTTTCACCACATCGGCGCCAAATTCGGCTAAAAAGGTTGCGCAGTAAGGACCTGCGATAAAGGTTGCTAAATCGAGTACTTTGATCCCTGAAAGAGCAGAATGACTCGTAGATTCCTCGAGCGGTTTTTTGCTGCTTGCCATAATGAACTCCAAAAGTACGGACTAAAGGCTAGATTTGAATTGCAATCATGCTATATCATGTAATGCTTACACAAGGTTTTTTTACATGATGAAAACAGCTGAAGAATATCGAGAGTCGCTACGTTCAATGAAGCCGGTAGTTTATCTTGGCGGTGAACTAGTCGATTCAGTGGCCGATGAGCCGCGTTTTGAGCCAGGCATTAATGCTACAGGTATCACCTACGATTTTGCGCATGTGGATGATTACAAGCCGATAATGACAACGGCAGGCTTAAATGGTAAGCCGACTAATAGATTTTTGGCTATTAATCGCAGTCACAAAGATCTTTTGGATAAACTTGAAGCGGTTAGATTGACCTGCCAGTTCGCCGGCTGTGCGCAGCGTTATTTGACCCACGATGCATTTAATGCCCTATTTGAGTCGACTTGGCTCATCAATGAAACCTATGGTGGTGAAAATCATGCGCGCCTGCTGAACTATATTCAATATGCGCAGGCTAATGACCTGTCGATTGGTGTCGCGATGACAGATGGCAAGGGGGATCGCTCGAAACGTCCATCACAGCAAGTTCAGCCAGACAGCTATGTGCACGTTACCGAACGCCGCGCTGATGGCATTGTGATCTCTGGGGTCAAGGCGATCATTACGGGTGGGCCTTATATGCATGAGTTTTTAGTGATGCCATGCCGACGCATGCAGCCCGAAGACAAGGATTTTGCGGTAGCTTGTGCGGTACCGATCGATGCGCCAGGCATCACTATTGTATCTCGGCCTGCTGGGCGTCCCGGGAACCCAGCAGCTAAATTTAGTGCGAAGTTTGCTCAGTCAGTTGCTGTCGCGTACTTTGATAATGTCTTTGTCCCAATGGAGCGCGTATTCATCGACGGAGAGACCGATGAGGCGCACGTAATGACGACTAATTACGCCACCCATCATCGGCATAGCTGCATCGGTGCGCGCGCCGGCTTTGGCGATCTGTTGATTGGTGCTGGAGCAATGATGGCCGAAGCGAACGGTTTAGACTATGAAAAAACGCCGCACATGCGGGAAAAAATGGTCGAGCTGATCAAAATAACAGAGGGTTTTTATGCTTGTGGCATCGCTGCTTCGACGATGGGCGTGCATGATGCGGCGGGCAATTTTAGGCCTGACAGAGTATATGCCAACATCGGCAAGCTATTACTCGCTAATCAAATTTATGACATGCATCGTTTGGCGCACGATGTTTCGGGTGGATTAATTGTTGCCTTGCCAACGCCGGAAGAGGACCATAATCCATCGACCGCTGCTATGTTAAGTGATGTTTTGCGAGGGCATCCAGATGTGTCATATGAACACAGGGCTAATGTTGCGCGATTTATTGAAGATCTTACTGCGTCTGAGACCGGTGGGTGGTACTCGGTAATCAGTCTGCACGGAGGAGGTTCACCTGAGGCGATGAAGTTGGAGATACTTCGCAACTATAATGTCGAGGGGAGGTCAGAGTTGGTGCAAGCGTTATTCGACCGCGGAGCCCTTGAACTTGGTAAGGGATTA
>JAPKCN010000152.1 GCA_028822945.1 Porticoccaceae bacterium
CAGATCAGGGCGTCTGCCTAATTACTGAAGGCGTGCTGTTTGGACAGCAAGTCATGCAGCGGCGGCGACGATCGAAGGCGTCGCAAACACCTGATTATGTGTTTAAAAGTTTGGCCGAGCTAAAACCGGGCGCTGCCGTGGTGCATATCGAACACGGCGTAGGTCGCTACAGCGGACTCGAAACCTTAATCGTCGATAAGAGCGCCCAGGAATTTTTAGTGCTGTCTTACGCCGACGAAGCAAAACTTTATGTACCGGTATCATCACTGCACCTCATTAGTCGCTTTGGCGCGGGTGATCAGGCGCATGCACCACTCAATCGCCTCGGCACTGACAAGTGGGACAAAGCCAAAGAGAAGGCCGCTAAACAGGTGCGCGATACCGCCGTAGAACTGCTTGATATCTACTCGCGCAGAGCGGCACAAGTAGGTTTTGCCTGCTCGGACAACGCAGAGGAATACGCCCAGTTTTGTCGCGAATTTCCATTCGAAGAAACTGCCGACCAGCGCGAGGCTATTGAGGCGGTAAGGCGCGATCTGCTGAGCCCGCAACCGATGGACAGATTAGTTTGCGGAGACGTAGGCTTTGGCAAAACCGAAGTCGCCATGCGCGCTGCGTTTACTGCTGTCAGCAGCGGCAAACAGGTAGTCATTTTGGTGCCCACAACGCTTCTGGCTCAACAGCATCTGGAAAACTTTCGCGATCGCTTTGCGAATTGGCCAATGTCGATAGAGGCGCTGTCGAGATTTAAGACCCAACGCGAACAGCGAGAAATTATCGCCACGGTAGAATCGGGCAATACAGATATTTTAATTAGTACTCACAAACTCCTGCACACTGAAATTAATTTCGCCCGCCTTGGTATGATGATAATCGACGAGGAGCATCGCTTTGGCGTTCGTCAAAAAGAAAAAATCAAATCGCTGCGCAGCCACGTAGATATTTTGACGTTGACCGCAACACCAATCCCCCGAACACTCAACATGTCGATGCACAGCATCCGCGACCTGTCGATTATTGCCACCCCACCAGCCAAGCGACTATCAGTTAAAACCTTTATCCGGGCAGAGGAGTCGCGCATCACTCGCGAAGCGATTCTCCGAGAAATCCAGCGCGGCGGGCAAGTCTATTTTCTTCACAACGATGTCAAGAGTATTCAGCGAGTCGCCGACGAGCTCAGCGAATTAGTCCCCGAGGCGCGCGTGGACATTGCGCACGGTCAGATGCGTGAACGCCAACTCGAGCGAGTCATGTCAGAATTTTATCACCAACATTTTAACGTTTTAGTCTGCACTACGATCATCGAAACTGGCATTGACGTTCCCACTGCTAATACTATTTTGATCGCTCGCGCCGATAAATTTGGACTCGCGCAACTCCACCAGCTGCGCGGTCGCGTTGGTCGCTCCCACCACCAGGCTTATGCCTATTTAATGACTCCGCCGGACAAGACGATGAGCGGCGACGCCATCAAACGCCTGCAGGCAATATCGGCGGCCGACTATCTCGGTTCGGGTTTTACCTTAGCGACCAACGATTTGGAAATTCGTGGTGCAGGTGAACTGCTCGGTGAGGAGCAGAGTGGGCATATTCAAACGATTGGTTTCACTCTTTATATGGAAATGCTCGACAACGCAGTAACTGCTATTCGACAGGGTAGACAACCGTCGATGCGCGCCGCTTTAGGTCAGGGTGTAGACGTCAACTTGCACCTTCCTGCGCTGATTCCAAACGACTATTTACCAGACGTCAATATGCGCCTGACGCTATATAAACGACTCGCCAACTGTAAAACTGAAACCGACTTACACGATCTTCAAGTGGAGATGATCGACCGCTTTGGACTGCTGCCCGATACAGCCAAAGCGCTATTTAAACTGGCCGAATTACGACAATCTGGCGAGCGTTTGGGGATTAAGAAAATAGAGGCTGGTCCCACTGGAGGGAGACTATGTTTTAATACCGAGACGCCCGTCGAACCGATTACTATCATCAAAATGATGCAAACGGCACCGCAGACCTTCCGCCTAAAGAGCAACGATCAACTGAGTTTCACTCTCGACATGCAGAGCCACGAGCAGCGCTTCAGTGAGGTTGCTAGGATATTAAAACACCTGATGGAAGAATCTACCTAGCCGTGAGATGATATCGCTTGGCAGAGCCTGTGCGTAATACAAAAACGGATGCTGAACTATGAATAGGGAATGCCTAACACGCATATTGCGTTGTAGCGCGAGTATCGGCTTTGCGATCTGGTTTGCCGGCGACGCCGTTGCCAACCCGGCTGCAACAGCGAGTTGGGAGCCAGATAACTGGTATCAAGCTGAAGTTGTTATCTTTACCCAAAGCGACGCTACTGACGACGAGTTAGCGCCGCAAGATTATCATCTCAAGTATCCACAGCGATGGCTCAAGCTCATCGATAGTAGTACCACCTTCGACATTGGCCAATTAGCGCAGATTTATAAAAGCATGTCCTCGCCCTCGGCCTATCTCGCCGTGAGCAAGATCAGCGTTCAGAGTAATCAACTGACCGGTGCAGACGCTGCACTGATGCTGCAAACCAACACGACGCAGTCCTTCATTGAGCCTCCACTATCACCAGCCACACCTAATTTTGAGTTGCCCTATCAGCTACTAAAAAGTACCGACCGCGATCTCAATGATACCGCGCGAGCGCTGGTTAAGAGGCCTCCCTACGAAGTAATCTACCACCGCGCTTGGCGCTTCCCAGCACAGCCAAATGCCGACGATCCCTGGTTAATCGTCGAGGCCGGCGCACCGTTCAGAGACCGCTTTCAACTCGAGGGCAGCCTACGTTTTTACAAATCGCGGTTTTTACACTTCGAAAGTAATCTGTGGCTGACCAATTTTGCCAATCACTCGGCAACCTGGCAGCAAGTCGCGCTGCCTGTTTTAGAACGGCACGCAACACTGGATGGGACTATCTCGGTAGATCAAGCTAGCGCTAGCATTTATAAGGTCGAAAGTGTTTGGCCCTTTAACCAGTCGATACGGCTGCGCGAAGCCGAGGTCTACTACCTCGATCACCCACAAATGGGTATTATTCTCACAGTAAAGGCCTATCGACCGCCCTTGCTCAACCCCGACGATAAACCGGTCGACGAGGAATAAAACCCGTGCAGCTATAACGCGCGTGACCGCTACAAACTAAGCTCAGATGCACATGCGCTCGAGGAAACTCGGCCACTGCTCAAACAGCCTACAAACCCGAAGTAATTCGGCGTTGTATGCCATGTCGACCATAGGCTTTGCGGTCAGGGACTTACTTATGTCGTGACCGCTCGGGTTAGGCCATAAACAGTGGTTATTCTGCCCCTCTGCCGCAGCTTATATGGCGAGCATTCTTTTGTACGTGTGGCCAGCACAACTGATATCGCTCAGCGGCAATCGCGACCATTTCAATGGTGGTAGTCCCATCGATTGAAACCCTTGGATACGAAAATGCCAGCTGCTGATTACAGCATTGACATCGATGCTATCGACGAAGTCACTCATGGTCAATTAAGGCTCGGGGTGCGGCTCATCTATCCGCGGTAAATCCGGTAAGCCTTGCAGAACTCCTAAACAAAACCGGCGCGAGTAATGGCAATCTCTTGACCCATTTAAGCAAAAAGGAGTCGGCTGGTTATATCTAACAAACTAAAGAATTATCGGGCAAAAGAACCGCAGACTTTGGTGCACCTGAGCGATGCAGGGTGGGTCACCTATTTAGCCGCAATACAAGTGCTTCTCGAAAGTGATTATTACCTAGTCAACTGCCGCCGAATGGCTGTGTGAGACCCAAATCAGCTGGTCGGTTAAAAAATCGAGTTTGGCGGCACTGGCGACAAACCGATCTCTGATCGCCTGCGGCGGGTTTGGTTGCCGCGCCAGCAACCACAAATAATCACGATTGTTGCCAGCTACAAACGCATAGTTGTAGTCTGAGCCTATCTCGAAGACCACATAGGCACCATAAAAAGGTCCAAAAAAGGATACCTTTAAATGACCACGATCTTTGGTATCGACGAAGTACGCCCTACCCTCTGACTGGCTGAGCTCGCCCGTGGCAGAAGAAATGCCGCTATTGATCACGCTAATACCGCCGTCATCACGCAGACTGTAGTTGGCTGAAACATTTGCGAGCCCACGTTCAAACGAATGGTCGAGACGGGCTATTTCGTACCAATCGCCAAGAAAGCGCTGCACCTCAAAGTCGTCTACTGGGGTAACACCGGATGGCGCATCGGTGCAGCCTTGAAGCAGTATGCTAGTCAATAACAGTCTGGCTGGTAGCCTATAAAGGTAGGTACAATGCCGCGCAATACCACGCACTTTGAGTATCGTTATCGCTAGTCCCATCAGGCTTGATCGCCTCGGGCAAGTGTCGCCACCTGCGAGTTTTCTGGAAAAGCTAGCGTTCTAGTGGGGAACGCTATCTCTGCGTCCTCGGCAGCAATCACCTCGGCAATCCGCAACAATACGTCCTGCTTCACTTGATGGAAGTAAACCCAGTCGGTGGTGACGGTAAATGTGTAGACAAAGAAGTCGACTGAACTTGGTGCAAATTGATAAAAA
>JAPKCN010000015.1 GCA_028822945.1 Porticoccaceae bacterium
CCCGGCGATAGCCCTACAGCGCCGCTCCCCGAAGATATCGACGACGGTCGTGGCGACAACATCGTCGAACAGCAAATTCGCGAGGCGGCGATGCGCGAGACTGACCCACTGCTGCGCGAAAAACTCTGGGAAGAGTATCGCCGAATCAAGGGTCAGGGGGGATGAGTATGCACTCACTAAAACGCGCCAAACTAATAACCCTGTATAACATCACGCCGCCTAAAATCCTGATAGCCTTCAATCCCACAAACCAATGGTGGGCAAAAAACTTGCATCACGTCAAACTCTGGGTAACACGATCACTTGCCGCGCTCGGCCGGCGATGGCAGTGGCGTGGCAATTGTACCGTGACCGCGGCCGATCGTCTGACTGACAGTAATGCGCGACGTATGCACACAGCTGCGGCCACACTACTGCTTGCGCTGATTATGCCAAATGCCCTTGCGGCAATCGATAAAGTGACCTCGTCGACACCACTCACCTTGGCAACACCGACCAAACCAATTGCCATGGAAGCATTGCTGGATGTAGGCATTACCGCGCTCGACGACGGCCTCGACCTGACCGATGAGGACGATACGGTGTTCCCCGAGGTGCGTATGGCAGAGTCGGTATACTTCTCCAGCCAGTTGCTCAGAGTGCTGGAAAAAAGTGGCGCCTGGGGGGCGGTGCGGGTGGTGCCAAGTAGCGATGCAGTAGTAGACCTATATATTAGCGGCACCATCTTGCAATCCGACGGTGAAACTCTCGATTTACAAATTAACGCGCGCGACAGCAGTGGACAGCAGTGGCTCGATCAGCGCTATCGCACCACAGTTGGAAAGTACGCTTACGACCGACGACGCAAAAACGCCCACGACGCCTTTGCTAATCTGTTTATTAGTATTGCCAACGACCTACTAGACTATCGAGAGCAACTTGCAGAACGCGACGCGATAGAACTCCGACAATTATCTGAAATGCGCTTTGCGGAGCAATTCTCGGCCGCTGCGTTTGCCGAGTACACACAGACACAGCGCGACGGTAGTATTGAAATTGTCCGCTTACCCGCCGATTCAGACCCGCTGTTAGCGCGTGTTCGACGTATTCGCAAACGCGATTATTTATACATCGATCGGATGCAGGAGCACTACGACGGCTTTGCCAAACAGATGCACCTGCCCTACCAGGAATTTCGCCGCGCCTCTTACGACTCAGTGGTCAAATCACGACAATTAAAAAAACAAGGCAACCAGCGGATTGTCGCCGGTATAGGCACTATTTTGGCAGGTATCTATGGCCGCATGGAGAGCGACAGCGGCGCAGGTCGACTCGCAAGTACCACCACTGCCGGCGCTGGCGGCATGATCCTCAAATCTGGGTTGGAGAAAAAACAGCAGGCAGCGAGCTATGACGAGTCGGTGGCCGAGATGGGCGCATCATTGGAGTCGACGTTGGCCCCCCAGGTGATCGAACTCGAAGATCGCACGGTTACCCTGACAGGCAACGTGCAGGCCCAGTACCAGCAGTGGCAAGAATTACTGGCTAAGATTTACCGCGAGGAACGCAGTGTTCCCGGCGATGACCGGAGCTGAAGTCGATGACTGATACCCATCCGCCGGCCGATGCCAGCCTCCACCGGCCGCTCAATCGCAAAAATCTCCTCATGGGCAGTCTATTAGCAGTAGCCGCAGCAGTGGTGCTCGTATTGCCAAACTATGTGACCGAACCCTGGATCGCTAGCGATCAACCGGCGACTGCGCCGTTAACGTCCGATGGCGGCCAGCTGGCGACGCTAAATCCATCGCAAATAGCCGAAAATAAACAATACCGCCGGGATGCCCAAGTGCTGCTCGCCGAAATTATCCAAACACGCAGCAACCTCGAGCAGCGCGGCGCTGGCGAGTGGGCCAGATTCGCTCTAGAAACTGCCCAAACAAACATTCAACGTGGCGATGATGCCTACTTAAATACCAGTTATAGTAAGGCCACAGAGCGCTATACAGAGGCTCTAGAGCAACTCAAAGAGCTCTACAATAGTGCCGATGCCGCGCTTGCAAGCAGCCTAAAAAAAGCCTCGGAGAGCCTCAAAAATGGCGATATCGAAGCAGCTGTCGGTGCCGCCGACAGCGCACTGCTGATCGCTCCCGACAACATAGAAGCTCAGCGATTGAGCGCTCGCGCTTCAGTTTTGCCAGATGTTATAGAACAGCTGCAAGAGGCCGATAAAGCACTAAACGCAGGACAGTTAGAGCGCGCGATTACCGCCTACCGGCGGGCTCTGAAAAGCGATGCTGAGCACCTCGGTGCCCAGCGAGCACTGCGCAAAACTCAGACCGCAAAACGCGAACGCGATTTTACGGCGCAAATGAGCCTCGCATGGCAGGCACTCGACAGTAATCAATTTAGTCTCGCCAAACAGGCCTTTGAGCGCGCGACGGCGATCGACGCCAACAATCCGGCGCTAGATCAGGGACGTAGTCAGTTGGCCACGCGGCAAGCCGACCACCGCAGTAGCCAACAGTTGGTATCGGCGCTGCGGCTAGAGCGCCAAGAAGCGTGGCAAAAAGCCCTCTACCTCTACGATCAAATGCTCGTCGAGGATAGTTCACTGACCGAGCCTAGAGTAAGGCGCGTGAATGCAGCGGTGCGCGCAACGCTAGACCGGCAGGTGAGGGCGTTATTAGCTGCGCCACTCGAACTGAGCAACGCGGCGACCTACCGCCGAAGTCGGCAGTTACTCGGTGATCTAGATGGCCTGGTCAACGGTGACGACACGCCCAAACTGCGCGACCAAATCGCCCGTTTAAAGACTGCATTGCAGCGTTCTCAGACAGCCACCGACGTCGAGTTTCGCTCCGACGGCCTCACCAATGTGACCCTTTACCGGGTCAGTAAACTCGGCACCTTTACTGCACAGCGGTTGCAGCTTAAACCGGGGCGCTACAGAGCCAGCGGCGCGCGTAACGGATACCGAGATGTGCTGGTCGAATTTATTATCGATGGCCAAGCGGTCAACCCACCGATCGACATCCGCTGTAGCGAGCTGATATAGCGACGCCAAGGGATATACATCAGTGGCGGGGTAAAGGCTAACTCTTCGGCGCACGCGCCTCTGGCAGTCACCGCTGGCGCTACACAGCTTGAGAATCTGCGGCCTGAACCCTATCTACTGAGCGCTGTTTTTTACCAGAGATGTATTTGCAAGTACCTTGGAATTAAAAAACGTACTTAAAAGGTGTTTTGAAGTTGACAATGACGATCGAAATAGCGACAAGTGGCTCGGGCAGTGCTTAAATATAGCCCAACATCGTGGGAGCGCCGGCGACATTCGGCAAGTGACGTGGCTTGGCTTGACAGCAAGTGGCCCGCAGCAAAGCGTAAAACAGTGTGTAACTCAGCGCTGAGCGAGCCTAACAAACACTGTAAAAATGCCCGAAATTGGCATCAGAGCGGCAGTTTAAAAACCGCGCGTAAAGGTAGAGACTAGATTGAACCCAGAAAATCTAAAAAGAGCCAACAAAGCGACCTTGGCAGCGGTCGATTACCAGCCGCTCGAGGGCGTCGTGAAAACTCGGCGCGACCCAATTGCGGCGGGGCTTTGGGCGCTTGGAATCGTACTGGTAGGCAGCGCGCTAATCATGCTCTATCTGTCGATGGCGCGGGCGGTAATTTTTACCCTGACACCCGCATCTAGCGAGATCGAAGTGTCTGGTCTAGCATTTAATATCGGCGGTAATTTTTTACTGCTGCCGGGCGACTACCAGATAGCAGCCAGCGCAACCGGCTACCGCCCAGACACACGTAATGTAGCCGTCGACGATAGCGTCGGGCAGGAGATCGCTATTGTATTGCAGCCACTACCGGGGCATTTGCTGGTCAACTCGGCGCTGGATGGGCTAATCGCCACAATGGATGGCGAACCAGTAAGCGCCAACTTACCTGGGTTGATTAGTCCGATCAGTCGCGGCAAACACCAGCTGGTGGTCAGTAGGAAACGCTACTTCGACACTACCTTTGACCTCGAGATCGTCGGGTTGGGCACTCAACAAAGCCTCGATGTAGCATTAAAGCCCGCTTGGGGACACCTCGATATTAGCAGTCAACCGAGCGCTGCAGACTTGGTCGTCGACGGGCTCGCACTGGGCCTAACCCCAGCGCGCGCGGAAATACTCGCGACCGGCAGCCACGTCGAACTGCGCAAGCCGGGCTACCGCACATGGATCGGCAACCTCAGTAGCGACGCCGGTAGCAGCGCGCAACACCCTATGATAAAACTGCTCATCGCCGACGGGCGAGCGCTGATCAACAGCCAGCCGAGTGGCGCTAGCGTGACTCTCAACGACCGTTTTGAGGGACTGACACCGATCGAGATCGACGTTCGCCCGGATCGACAACACCGCCTCGAGCTATTTCTCGACGGTTACATAAAAAGCCAGCGGCGCTTCTCGGTGTCACCTGAGGCAGCGGTCAGCTTGGATATTGTGCTAGCCGAAAACGTCGGCGAAATCGCGCTTAATGTCAGCCCGGAAGACGCCGAGGTGTTGATTGACGACCGTCGGATTGGCCGCGGCGATCAAACGCTTCGCCTGCCGGCCAAGCGCCACCGACTCCAAGTGCGACGCGAGGGCTACACCAGCAGCACACAGAACATCCTACCCAAACCCGAGCAAGAACAGGCTTTGACGATTACTCTCTTGACCGAGGAAGCGACCTATTGGGCCTCGCGGCCGACGCGAATCAGCACTTTTGGTAAGATTCAAATGGCATTAATGCGACCGCAAGCGGCATTCAAAATGGGCGCTCCGCGGCGTCAACCCGGCCGCAGAGCCAACGAAGTAGAGCGGGCGGTGGTATTGAAACGGCCGTTTTACCTCGGCATAAACGAGGTCTCTAATCGCCAATACCGCCTGTGGCGCGCCGAACACAGCTCGTCGGCGATCTCGGCGCAAACACTGGATATGCAGGAACAACCGGTGACAATGGTGTCTTGGGAGGATGTCGCACAGTTTTGCAACTGGCTGAGCGAACGCGACGACCTAACGCCATTTTACCGACTGCAAAACGAGCGCGTTGTGGGGGAGAACTGGAGCGCTAACGGCTACCGATTGCCGACCGAGGCCGAGTGGGCCTGGGCGGCAAGGATTAGCGTCGACGGTTCGACGGCAATGTTTGGCTGGGACAACAACCGCTACCCGCCGCGCGAAGTGGTAGCCAATTATGCCGATGCCAGCGCCGCCAGCTTTGTCAATTTCACACTACCAAACTACCGCGACCCCTACCCGGTATCGTCGGTAATTGGTAGCTTTAAAGCGAATTCAAGGGGACTTTATAACCTTTACGGCAACGTCGCCGAGTGGGTCAATGACTACTACGCTATGCAACCGCACAGCGGTGCGCCATTGACCGACCCACGCGGCCCAGAAAACGGCGTGCGCCGCGTAGTGCGCGGCGCTAGCTGGGCACTCGGATCGCGCTCTGAACTGCGCGTGTCCCATCGCGACAACGGCAGCGATGGACGTCTGGATATAGGTTTTCGCGTCGCCCGCTATGTCGATAATTTGGCGGCCTCTAAATGACGCGCCGCACGCCGATATGGGTTGTCTGGCTTCTTTGCGCGGCGCCGGCGACCGCCCAGTCCGTTTCTGATGTGCCCAACGCAGCCGTTGAGCCAATCGCGGCGGCTGAAGTTACTGACAGCGATGCGCGCCAGATACCGATGCCCACACCCAGGTCGGCGGCTGAAACGAAGAGCGATGCACCAAGCCCCAAGACGCCGCTGTCGAGTGCTAGCGGCGACGATTTCAAACCCAGCAAGCAAATATCTGAAGACTTTAGTATCTCGCTACATGCGGATATTTAGCCGGCTAACCCGCAGATGTGGCCGAAAGACTATTAGGACAGGATTATGAAACGAGATACCAACGAGCTGTATTTTCAACTGGTCGCCCTGCTGCTCGGAATTATTATTGTCCACAGTGTTTTTGTGACTGTGGTGCGACCGAATGCTGACAGCATCATCCGTCAACACGCCCAACAGGTGGCGGCCGGCGGTGATTACGTGGTGCCGCGATCGTTCTTCATTATTATCAAAGATCTTGAGCAGGAGTCGTGTTTTATCCTGCTGTTCTGGGCAGCCGCGATTATGGCTTACAAGACCCGCGCCGCACTCCGCGAACAGGCCATGTTTGAACAGCCGCTGATTAGTATCGACGAAGGCTCGCGGGTGCTGGTCGAAGATGCCTCACAGTTGGCAAGACCGCTCGAGGCCCTGCCCGATCAAAAGCGTAGCCTGTTACTGCCGCGCACCTTACAAGCTGCGCTGACACGCTTTCAGGTGACCGCGAGTATTCAATCGGCGAACGATGCGGTCAACACTCTTTGCGGCGCCGAGGGCGAGCGACTCGATTCCGAGCTGTCGATGATCCGCTATATTACCTGGGCCATCCCATCGATTGGTTTTATCGGCACGGTGCGCGGCATTGGCGCGGCACTCGGCCAGGCTCACGAGGCTATACAGGGCGATATCGCCGGTGTCACCAGCAGCCTCGGAGTAGCATTTAACTCGACCTTTGTCGCTCTGCTAATCAGCATGTTTGTGATGTTCTTTATGCACCAATTGCAGTTGATTCAAGAGCGTTTAGTACTCGATTCTCAGGCTTACTGCGAGAACAACTTGCTACGTTTTTTAAAAACCTAGACCGACGGCTATCTGTTCATGACACTGGCGCTATTGCATATTAATGACCAGGCCCTGCAACTGTTTACCGAAACTGGCGAGCAGCGCAGCGAAGTGGGCTATGTGCAGGTCGACGAGCAACGGCTTGTGAGTGGCAGTGCGGCACGCAGCAATGCTTGGCTGCAACCTCAGTTTAGTTACAACCAGCACTGGCGGCAGCTCGATCAACGACCGCTGAAGCAAAGCCGCCGATGGGCGCGCAACCACGCCGATATGGCCTTTGCGCAGCTGCGTCAAGTGCTCGACGGGATCGACCAGCCAGATCTTGTACTGAGCGTGCCGGCGAGCCTCAACGACGGTCAACTGGCACTCCTGCTGGGTCTACTCAAGGCGCTACCGGCGCGCGTCTGCGGCATTATCGACAGCGCTTTATTGGGCGCTGTACCACATTGTCGTGCAGTCATTGAACTGCAACAACACCAAACACTGATCAGCCACCTAACGAGTGCCGACGGAGAACTTTTGCTGGCTCGCCACGAACTTCTCAGCGACCTCGGCGCACTGGCGATCCAGCGCGATATCGCTCGGCAACTCAGCGACCAACTGATTGTCGATACCCGCTACGACCCACTGCACTCGTCGGCCAGCCAGCAGGCCCTGCACGACGCCCTGCCAACTTGGTTGGCGCAACTCGCGATTCACGCCGAGTACCTCACCGAACTGCCCTCGCCCCAGGGATTGCTGGCGCTGCGCATGGTTCGGGCACAGCTACAACAAGTCTTGGCACCGCGCACCGCAACCCTCGCGCGCGTATTACAAAGCTACGCCGGCGAGCATCTGGCAATCGCCCCAGCGGGCGAATTACTGTCGATTTTTAGCCCCGAATTGAAGGCTGTAGAGGTTATTTCAACTACGGTTTTAGCCAATCGTGGTCTGGCACTCGGCCGCGCTTGGCAGTACGACCCACCGCCACTGGGACGCCTGCAGTCACTGACCATAGCCATCATCAACGCATCCTCGAGTCGGGCTGGCTCCGCGCCAGCCGTCGGAGACGCGCAACCACTGCGGTCGCCGGCCACCCATCTACTCTATCGTGACCGCGCCTGGAGCCTCGACCGCGGGTTAAGTTTTAATCTGGTCGGAGAGCACCTGAAGATCGCCCTCGGCCAGCTAGCCGGAGCCGATGTCAGCCTTATCAGCTGCGCTACAGGACTTCAGTTAATCGCCAGCAGCGGCGCCCTCGAAGTGCAACTACCCGCGCGCAACAGCCGTGGCGAATGGCTGCAAATCGGGGCCTTTAAACTCGCGTTGATCGAGGTGATAGATGCCTAAACAGCGGCGCAATATCGCCCTCAGCCTATCGTTTTTAGATATTATGGCCTGCGGTTTTGGCGCGGTAACGCTGTTGTTTTTAATTTTTCGTCACAATGCATCGGATATTCAGCAGCCGGACGCCAAGGCTGCCGCCGAATTAGCCATGTTGCAACAGGATATTGAGGTTGCAGAAGAGCGGAGAGCCGCGGTTCTCAATAGCCTTGAAAAATTGCTCCGCGAATTGACCGAGGCACAGGGTTTGTCGCGGCGGGTGGTCACCGAACTGAACGAAGTGGAGCGCAGCCTGCAGTCGGATCCACAGGATAATATCGAGCAGTTGCGCCGTCAGGTCGAAGAACTCGAACGCGAGACCGCGGCACTCGAGGACATCGAATACGGCGATAAGGTGCGCGAATTTGTCGGCGACGGCAATCGACAGTATCTCACCGGTCTGAAACTCGGTGGAGAGCGGGTGCTAATTCTGGTCGATGGATCTGCCAGTATGTTGGCCGACAATTTGGTGAATGTCATTCGGCGACGCAATATGAGTGCCGAGCAACGCCGCCAGGCGCCAAAATGGCAGTGGACGCTCAATACCGTCGACTGGCTACTGGCGCAATTGCCTGTCAGTAGCCGCTTTCAAGTGTATATTTTTAACACAGCTGCGAGCGCTGCAATTGTCGACTCCGAGGGAGACTGGCTAGACGCGGCCGACTCACTTGCCATTGAGCGAGCAGTCGAGGGACTCGCCGCCTATGCACCAGAGGCCGGCACTAGCCTGCAAAATGCGTTTGCTGCGATCGACGACTTCGATCAACTACCCGATAATATCTTTTTACTTACCGACGGCCTACCCACGCAGGGTGCCCAAGCGCCGAGAACGCTGATGGTCACCGCGCAACAGCGCCGCGAGTTGTTTCTCGACGCGCGCGCAGCGTTTCCCGCGGGCGTGCCGATCAATACAATTTTGTTTCCAATGGAAGGCGATCCTGAAGCAGCGGCACTCTATTGGCAACTGGCGCTGAGTTCACAGGGTGCTTTTATCGCGCCGTCGAGGGATTGGCCATGACGGGCTTCGCGCACAAACCTCCGATGGCTATACCATGAGACGTCAGCGCCGCAATCTGCCCGAGGCCAGCTTGTCGTTTTTAGACATTATTAGCTGTGGCTTCGGCGCCATCGTGCTGCTGTTGGTAATTGCTAAAATTGGCGACCCAGCGGCGATGCGCGAGGCTGAGGACCGGCTGATGGGTTCGCTGGCGGCACTGCAGACACAATTATTTGATATCCGCGGCGAGGCTATCCTGCTGGATAAACAGCTGCTTTCGCAGCGCCAGCAGTTGTCGGAATTGAGCGAGCGGATCGCTCGGTTACAGGCTAAATTGGCCAGCGTTAAAAGTCAATCGAGCGCTGAAGCGCAGTCGGTGACGCGCGAAAAACAACAGCTAAAACTAGTGATGCAAATACTCAGTGAAGAGATGCAGCGCCTGCAAGGCCCTGAATTTAGTAGCCAAAACGAATTAGTTGGCGGTATTCCGGCCGACAGCGAGTACGTCATTTTTGTTATCGACACCTCGGGTAGTATGCAGGGTAGCGCATGGAAAAAAGTGCAAAAAGAGATGCTCAATATTCTCGACATCTACCCCGAGGTCAAAGGCCTACAAGTACTCAACGACATGGGCGAGTATATGTTTCCGGCGTTCAATCAACGCTGGATTGCCGACAGTCCAGAAATGCGCAACGACATCGTTGAAAAACTCAGATTGTGGGCACCCTTCAGCAACTCGAGTCCGGTGGAGGGTATCGAAGTGGCGATCCGCAGTTTTTATCAACGCGATCGCAAAATTAGTATTTATATCCTCGGCGACGACTTTTCCGGCCGCTCTATTCGGCGGGTGGTGACGTTAGTGGATGGACTCAATCAAGCCGAACGCGGCGATCAGCGGCTGGTACGAATACATGCTATAGGTTTTCCCGTGCAACTGGATGCAACCGCCGCCCCCGGAAACCAAGCGATAAAGTTTGCAGCATTGATGCGCGAATTAAGTTATAACAACGGTGGAACCTTTGTCGGTTTAAATAGCCTAAATTAGGGGTGCGAAGAATGTTCAAACAAACCAATTTTAGCCAGCCGATAATTGGACTGCTCAGCGCGCTTTTACTCAGCGGTTGCAGCGGGGCGACGCGGATCCAACTGGAATCGAGTTTTCCGGCATTACTGACCGAACCCCGTGAGGTACGCGCGGCGGTCATTATGTCGCCTGAATTTTCGGAGTATATCGCCACGCCAAATAAAAACATGACGCTGGAAATTGGCGCAAGTCAGCGCAACATCTTCGAAAAAACTTTTCGCGGACTGATCACCGAGGTAGTGTTTGTGGATAATCTGGCACTGATCGAGGAGCCGCAAGATATCATTATTCGGCCCTCGGTGGTGGATGTGCAGGTGGCGGTGCCATCGGAAAACTACCTGAATGTTTACGAGGTTTGGATCAAATACAATATCGCCATCAGCGACACCGACGACAATCCAATCGATAGCTGGTTTATGCCGGTCTACGGTAAAACTGCAAGCTCGTTCATGCTACAAAAAGACGCAGCTGTGGGCTCAGCTACCACCATAGCTCTGCGCGACATCGGTGCTAAATTAAGTCTAGATTTCTACCGAATCCCAGCGCTTAAGACCTACCTCGACGCGCGCTGGCAGGAGACTGCACCATGAAAATTCTCACATTGTGGCTTGCACTGCTCGGTCTCGCCGGTTGCACCACTACCACCACTATCGACGAGTATCGCAGCAGCAACAAACAACTGACTGTGGCGACCAACGACAGCGTCGTGTTGCTGGGACGGCGTGACGCTGGACACTATGAAACCGACGCAGAATTTGTCGACTGCGTCGGCAATAAACTGCGCAGTTCGCAACTGCAAGTCATACCAGAGCAGGCTTTTATGGATGCGCTTTATCCGTGGCTGGAGCCGCGCACTGCACCCAAGGGCCTGATGCGCATGCGGCAATTAATGCAGGAGCCATTGGTCGGTGAGGCCATCTCCAGCCAATCGATCCGCTACTTTGTGTGGCTCGATGGCTCCACCGAAACCCTCGACAAAGGCGGCTCGATCAGCTGTGCAGCTGGGCCCGGCGGGGCTGGCTGTTTTGGCTTTGCTAAATGGGATAAGGCATCGATCTACGAGGCGATTGTCTGGGATGTTAGCGACTACAGCGAGGTGGCGCGCGTAAGAGTCGACTCAGAGGGAACTTCGTATTTAATCGGTGCCGTAGCCCCAATTCCACTACTGACGCCCGTCAAAAGCGATGCTTGCAAAAGCCTTGGTAAGCAATTGCAAAGTCTGTTTGTGGCCGACTGATGGCGCGCCGCAAGCCAACTGGAGCCAGTGCGTACCGATACTGGCTGGCGGCTGGCTGGCTGGCCGCCTGTTTGAGCGCACCCTCGGCGGCCGCCGCACCGAGCGGTAAAGAATTTTATGAGGAGACACTCAAGCGCACGCCGCTGTTTAAAGACCCACTTTTGACCGCTTACATTGAAGATCTCGGTCGTCAAGTGGTTGCAGTATCGGAGATGGCCGGCGAAGAATTTATTTTTACGCTACTCGACTCGCCGGAACTCAATGCCTTTGCCACTGCCGATAACTATGTCTACGTCAACCGCGGCCTACTCAACTACGTTAGCAACGAAGCGCAACTGGTCTCGGTAATCGCCCACGAAGTCGCCCATATCACGCGCAAACACGTCGACAAACAGTCGTCGAGCGGCACTGCCACCAAGGTTATCTCAACAATTGCCGCTGTGCTTGCGAATAGCGAAGAGGTGTACAGCGCCGGAATGGCCTATGGCAACTCAAAAATCCGCTCGCTGGGACGCCGCCACGAATTAGAGGCCGACGGCAGTGGCGCCGAGTACATGGCCAAACTCGGCTATGACGTCGATCAAATGCTCGCCATGCTGTCGATTATGAAAGACTATGAAATTTTGCAAAAACAGCGCGCCCGCGCTAAGGGTGCTGTGCGCCCAACCTATCACGGCGTATTTGCCTCGCATCCACGAAACGACTCTCGATTGCGTGCGGTAGTATCTCGGGCCAAATCGCTAAATCTAAAAAACTCCCGCGACGACGGTGCTATAGCCTACCGTAAACTGACACAGGGGCTGATTTGGGGGGAGAATTTTTTAGCCAAAGAAACACCCACCGAACGCTACTCGAACATAGCCTGGCGGGTGCGCTTTGATCTCCCCGAGGACTGGACTCAAACCTCGGGTGTAGCTCCGTTTGCGGTCACCGGCAGCCAACCCGAAGGGCTGGCGACGCTGAGTATGACTCGCTTGGCGCGCACCGCGCAGAGCCCCGAGGAATACCTCTACAACCAGCTGAATATCACCGCCGTCACAGACGGCGCAGAGATTACACCCGCACGCCTAAAAGGCTTTTCCGGAATTCTTAAACAGCGAGATGCAAACGACAACTCAGAAAACAAGGCAGAGCAAAAGTCGATTCGGATCGCCGTAATCTACTACAAACTAAGCGCATACGTGTTTCGCGGCGAAGTGCTCGATGGCAACGATTTTGCCGAGCAAGATGAGCTATTTGTAAATGCCATCAATACTTTTAGGCCGATCTCTCGCGCCGAGATTGCCGGTCAAAAACCGCAGCGCGTGCACTATGTAAAAGCCACCGGTAATACTACGTTTTCCGGTCTCGCTAAAGCCTTTGGATTATCCAAAAAAGATGTCGATATTCTACGCGTTATCAATGGCCTATACCCCGCTGGCGAACCCATTAGCGGGGCGATTATCAAAGTCTTTAAACAGTGACCGCGACGATTTGGCAGCGGCCACGGTGCCTGGTTGACAAATGAACAAGCGAAAATGGCTTCTCGGAGTGGTACTTACTGCTGGGCTGCTGACCACTTTTTTGTCAGCGCTAATCAATCGGCCTACGCCGGCTGATCGAACAACAAAACAGGCTTGGCAGGCAGAGTTCGACGAACCGCAGAATATCGATCAATTACAACAGCAACTCGAGGATCAATTACTCGAACGCCAGGTGTCGAAGCACTTTTTAACCACCGAACAAGTCGATCAGCAATTTTCTCACGCCAGTCTCGAGAGCCGCCTGATGTTACTCACGCGAAGTGTCACGACGCGGGAACAACCGAGCGCAGGCGAACTCGAAGCCTTTTTTCAACGGCGTCGCGAGGATTATAGAAAGGCCTCGCAGATATCGTTGCGCCAAGTGGTATATACCAGCGCTATACACGGTGGTATGGCACTTTCGAAGGCCCAGCAGGCACTTGCAGCTAGTCTAGAGGGATTACCGCCGAACGGCGACACTAGCCGACTAGACGACCGCTACGGGGGGATCTCGAGTCTCGCGCTCGGCAACCTCATCGGTCTAGAAGCTAGCCAAAAAATTGTCGCACTGGCGCGCTACAGCGACCGATTGCCATGTTGGGACGGCCCTATTAGCTCGTCCATCGGTATACATTTAGTGTGTGTTGAGACGTTCTCGCTGGGCGACTTGCCCAAGTTCGATGATGTCCGCTCACAAGTTATCAACGATTGGCGCTATGCGCGTGTAGCCGAGGCGCAACGGGCGGTAAACTCAAGTACGACGAGCGCAACCGAGCCACCTTAAATAAACTCACCGCGCGGCTAATGTTGCCCGCCCGGCACTAAAGTCATGCCATAAGGGCATTAAAAAATCCGCGCAAACCTTCTGCGCCTTCGGCCTGCCAGACTTTTAATGCAGCAGTTCCGACAATCGCTACGTCGGCTGAGCCGCGCAGCGCATCGAGATCGGCTCGACTGGCGATGCCAAAGCCAACACCCATCGGAACGCGTGTATATTGTCGACAGCGGCCTACTAGGGCTAGAACGTCGTCGCCCATAGCGGTTTGCGAGCCGGTAACACCCTTGCGGGCAACCACATAGACCATGCCGCGACTGGCTGCGCCGAGTACCGCCAAACGCGCGTCGCTGCTGGTCGGGGTCATCAAAATAATCGGCTCGACACCAGCGACAGCTGCTAGTCGATGGAGATCTGTGGACTCTTCCAACGGCAGGTCGGGCAAAATAAAGGCAACACCACCGGCATCGGCCAAGCGTGCGACAAACTTCGCCTCGCCCATCTTAAATACCGTATTGTAATAGCCCATCATCATGACTTTAAAAGAGAATCTTTCGCTAGCGGCGCGCATAAAGTCAAAGCACTGGTCGATGGTAGTACCAGACTTAAGTGACTCCTCGTTAGCTTTAACAAACAGCGGACCATCGGCACTTGGCTCTGAAAACGGAAATTGTAATTCGACCAGATCGACCCCAGCAGCTGCCATGACTTCTAACGCCTGCATATTTTGGTGAAATGACGGATAACCGCAAACTACGTGAGCCATCACCAAAATATCTCGATGCTGGCGGCGCTCGGTAATATAGCTAGCCAATCCCATTAGTTTTGCTCCTCTCGGTACTGGTCTGCCTTGGCGCAGATGAAATTCTTCCACTTTTGGTCGTCGAGGGCGTCGGCAATGGTAAAAATGTCTTTGTCGCCACGACCCGATTGGTTGATCAATATGATTTCATCGCGCCCCATACTCGGTGCTTCGTCGATTGCGATAACAAAAGCATGGGTACTCTCAAGTGCCGGGATCAGTCCCTCAGTCCGCATGCAAAGACGTAATGCGTGTTTAACTTGCTCGTCGGTAGCCGCCTCAAAGCGCACTTTACCCTGCTCCCAGAGGTAGGCGAAGATCGGATTTACGCCGATGTAATCAAGACCGGCGGCGATCGAGTGGGTTTCGTTCATATTGCCCTGATCATTTTGCAGAAAATAAGTCTTAAAGCCCTGCGCTACACCGACCGAGGCGTCGTTATAGGCGAGTCGCGCGGCATGTAAGTTGGAACCCGCGCCGAGACCACCGGCCTCACAACCAATCAGTTCGACGTCGTCGGAGAGAAAGCCCTGAAAGATACCAATGGCGTTTGAACCGCCGCCAACACAAGCGTAAACACGATCGGGTAATTTACCGGTGAGACCAAGAAGCTGCTCGCGCGCCTCTATACCGATGATCGACTGAAACCAACTGACCATCTCTGGAAAGGGGTGCGGACCGCAGGCCGTGCCCAATACATAGTGAGTATCGGTCATGTTCGCCACCCAGTCGCGCATACATTCATTGATAGCATCTTTGAGAGTACGCTGTCCGTCCTCGACGGCAATCACCTCGGCACCGAGATTTTCCATCCAAAACACGTTCGGGCGCTGGCGTGCCACGTCTACGGCTCCCATATAAATTTTACAATCAAAGCCAAAGCGCGCCGCCATGGTGGCCGTTGCAAAACCATGTTGCCCGGCACCGGTCTCGGCAATTACACGGCGCTTGCCAAGCCGTTTACAGAGTAATCCCTGGCCTATAACATTGTTGATTTTGTGTGAGCCTGTATGGTTCAAGTCATCGCGCTTGACATAGATTTGTGCGCCGCCGAGCTGCTGCGAGAGATTGGCTAAATGGGTTATAGGTGTCGGCCGACCGGAGTAGTTTTGTAACAGCGCGACATATTCGCGCCAGAAACTGGGATCGGACTTACACTCCCTAAAACAGGTGAGTAATTCTTCTATGGTGGCGTGTAATATTTCCGGCAAAAAAACCCCGCCATACTCTCCATAGTAACCCTCTCGACCTTGCGAAAAGTCAAAAATATCCATACCGTCCCTCGCTATATTGCCTTGCTCTGTGGTGCGTTGTTGCACTGCCCTGTGATATTGCTGAGTCGATCTGACTATTTATATGACTATCGGCGATCAGCCATGTTCTGCGACCGCCATCATTTCACCACAGGGCCCCTGGCGAATAAACAGATCGTGTAAAACTACACTGGCTGGGCGTGTGGACGACTGCAAAGGCGGCTGCCGACCCAGGTCATTGCAACTGTCAAAATGCCCGCTGAGATCGATAAAAACTAGTTCGATAGTTTAGCCATGTCGATTAGACAGCACAACATAGACAAAGATAGCACAGCAATCTTTTATCGGCGCTCGGCACCACTGAATTTATCCCCAATTATGGACTTTTACGTCGAGTCGCCATAGGCCTAGGCAGGGCACAGTTATCCACAAGTTTTACCCATAAGTATTAGACCACAGAGAAATTAATTTTAGAATTAAACACACTATGTAGTGCTTAGGGATTTAAATAGCACAAAATGTAGGATAAACTGATGTTTGAAACAAAATATTAGTTCGTACAGAAAGCTCGTTATACATGCCGCGTGGAGCGCATTGCCAATCGATCTGATGAATTGTAGGCGTCGAGCGCGGGCGTGAAAAATTGCGTTTAGTAACCATTAAAACGCTGTCGTTAGAGACATATAATACACACCCGCAGTTGCCTAGTGCGACGGCACGGACTAACAAGAAAGGATCCAATATGAGTGTAGCGAAATTAAC
>JAPKCN010000153.1 GCA_028822945.1 Porticoccaceae bacterium
TACCCGTGACATTATCGGCTGTATGTTTGAGGTGGTGACAAAATCCAGCGACATCGAGGCGCTTTTTAAGCAGGTCGCAGACGCTGCGCGCAACTGGGACGGCAAGCACGCCATTCGTTATGGCACCTAGAGTCGGGCGCGAAGCTCAACGCGACGGGCTCCAACAACAACCATCAAAGCGCATAATCCAGCCATCTACACGGATAATTTAGCCGTCTGTATAAGAGCCCTCGCGGGCGTCTTAACCCATAACCGTGGTTCACAAACGCAATCCAAATGGCGTATAGCTTTGTCGCGCCAGGTATGTAACCCTTAAACTTACCGAACCTAATCTGCCGGTGGCGGTCAAATAATTATCGTCAATATAAGCCAAGGATGAACGCAGACAGGAGTCTCAGCATGTTGATCAAATCTGTTCAAATGAGTATCGGTGTACTCACCGACCCAGCGGCGACATTCGACCGACTAAAAACTGAAAAGCACAGTGCCATCGTGCCCTTTGCATTGGTTTTTGCCAGCATAGTAGCCGTGCTTTTGTACTATTTTGCCAACGTTGATTTTGCTTGGTTGAAATCCTCTATGCTCGATCAGATGGCAGTGGCTTCGGAAATCGGCGAAGACGAATTGGCCTTAATTGACGAAAACATGACCGCGAGCAGTGTTCTCTGGTCAAGTATGGCCGCAATGCTTATCGGCACCCTCCTCCTCAACGCCATTCTCGCATGGTATTTGTACATCACCGCTAAATGGATCGCCAAGGACGCCTACGGCTACCGCGATTGGTTTGCGTTTAGCTGGTGGTTTAGCATGCCGGTGGTGGCGTCTTCGATGCTTGCGACGCTGCTGGTGTTGTTTTCCAAAGATGGCAGGATCGCGCTTGAAGGCCTGTCTGTCACCAGCTTGAATGGCTTGATTTTCGGTGTCGACGCGACAAATGCTTGGTTTGACTTAGCCAATTCGATGGATTTATTTTCTCTTTGGAGCCTAACGCTGATCGCTATCGGCCTTAAATCTTGGCTTGGCATCAACCTTAAACAAGCTGCCATGATTGCCGTCGCACCCAGCGCCGTGATATTCGGTGGCTGGGCGCTGGCGATAATTTCGTTCAACTAATTGAGATTATTTATGCGAAAAAAACTCTTTATCGCCGCTGCCATCATAGCCTTGATATTACTGGCTTATTTTAAAAGTCAGGGTTCGATCGAGGCGGTGCAGGTCGACATTGCCAACGCCGAAACACAAGAGATCAAAAGCTCGATTCTGGCATCTGGTACCCTGATCTACAAACACCAAGTGCAACTGCGCTCCGAAGTCATCGGACAGGTCAGCGAGGTTCTCATCGAAGAGGGCGACGTCGTCGCTCGAGACCAGGTGCTCATGCGCCTCGAACCGCGAACCTTTGCCGCCGATGTCGAGCAGCACAGCGCCTTTGTACGCATTCAAACCATCGCCATCGAACGGCAGCAAAAACAATTAGAAAATATCGCCTCGCAATGGCAGCGTAACAGCAACCTGTTTGAGCGCAAGATGATCGGTCGAGATGCCTACGAGTTGATAGACAACCAGCACGCGCTGGCCAAGATCGACTTACGCTCCCGCGAAGAGGCCCTTCAGCAAGCCCAAGCAACACTCGACAAGGCCCTTGAACGCCTCGAAAAAACCGTCTTTCGATCGCCGATCGACGGTATCGCGACCTCTGTTGACATCAAGGTCGGCGAAACTGCGATTAGCGGTACTACCAACATTGTCGGCTCTAACCTCATCACGGTGGCCGACCCGACGTCGATATTGGTTGAAGTCGAGGTCGATGAAGCGGATATCGCCAACCTTCGCATTGGCCAAAAGGCGGATATTTTTGCCGTCGCCTTTCCCGATCAAGCGCTGATTGGCGAGGTTCTAAGTATTGCCACCTCGGCCAAACGGTCACCTCACCGCCAAGGCCTCAGCTTTACCGTTAAAGTCCTGCTAGAAGATACCGGAGCCATCGATATTCGTCCGGGTATGAGCTGTCGGGCAGAAATCTTTACCAACGTCAAAGGCGATACCATTGCCGTGCCCATCGAAGCGATTGTGTATACCGAAGTGGACGATGACCAATCAAATATCGAAACCCAAGAGCACGACGAAGCGGGCGTGATTACCGTCAGTCTCTCTGACTCCTCTGACGTGAAAACCCATGTGTTTATTATGCTCGATGGCAACGCCGTCAAGCGCGAGGTCGAGCTAGGTATTTCAAACGACCAATTGCAAGAAATTATCGCCGGATTGGAGATTGGTGATCGGGTGATCACCGGCCCATCTAGAACATTGGGCCAGCTCGAGGACGGTAGCCCAGTAGAACAGATCGAGAGCAACGATCCGTGAGTCCAGTCGAGACGGTTATTCAACTGCGCTCGATCGCCAAGCACTACACCATGGGCGGCGAGGGCTTTTATGCGCTCCAAGGCATCGATCTAGACATCTATCTAAACGATTACATGGCCGTTGTCGGCTCTTCTGGATCCGGAAAATCCACCCTAATGAATCTGTTGGGCTGCCTAGATTACCCGACCGACGGCCAATATCACCTAAAAGGCATGGCTGTTGCCAGCCTCGATGAAAACCGTCTAGCGGATATTCGCAATCGTGAAATTGGATTTATCTTTCAGAATTTTAATCTCTTGCCACGCGCGTCGGCGCTGCAAAACGTGATGCAGCCATTGATCTACCGCGGCTCCCCGTTGGCCGAACGCAAGCGGCGCGCAGAGGATGCACTGGCCATGGTCGGCCTACAAGATCGCATGCACCACGTGCCCAACCAGCTATCAGGCGGTCAGCGCCAGCGGGTTGCCATAGCCCGTGCGCTGGTAACCCAACCCGCTATCTTGTTGGCCGATGAGCCGACGGGCAACTTGGATTCGTCGACCACGGTTGAAATTATGGCGCTGTTTGACCAACTGCACGACGATGGGCAGACCTTGATCATCGTCACTCACGAACTGGACATTGCCGATCGCTGCCGGCGGGTGATAACCCTCAAGGACGGACGCCTTATCTCCGATGTAGCAAACAGTGCAACAGTCATTAGCCACGCCAAGGGAGTTGGTGCGCATGGCTAACCTTGGGTTTAAAATTATTGAGGCAACGCGCTCGGCCAGCCAGTCGATCGCCGCCCACGGGTTGCGTAGCTTTTTAACCACCCTCGGGGTAATTATCGGTGTTGCCTCGGTAATTGGGGTAGTCTCTGTGGTACAGGGCTTCAGCGCCAGTATCACTCAAGAATTTGATGGTATGGGCACCAATGTAATCAACATTGAGTCCTATACACCACGTAAAGCAAGCCTCCAAGGGCTCTATGCCACGCTCGGTTACGATGACATGATCGAGATCAAGCACCGTGTCAAAGGCATTAGCAACGTCACGCCCACGGTCAGTATCTGTGGGTCCAACGCGGTGATTTCTTATCGCGGGGAATCTACCGACACCATGGTAGTCGGCTCCGCATCGACCTATCAAAAACTCTATGCAGTGTACCCAGAGGCCGGGCGCTTTTTTAATCTCAGCGACGATAAGAGCCGTCGACGAGTCGCTGTACTAGGGCCGTCAATCATCACAAAGGTGAACATTCAAGGCGACCCCATCGGCCAATATATCAGCATATCCGGCGAGTGGTTTAAGATCATCGGTATCGCCGAAAAACGCGGCAAACTATTCGGTTTTGATCAAGACGATTTTATCCTATTGCCCTACAGCACCACCCGAGCGCTGCTCGGTGGCGCGGAAGAGCCAGATATTTCCATCGGCTTACAAGTCGATGATATGCAGATGATCGAGCAAATAAAGCAGCAGTTAAAAAATGTACTGCGCCGCAACCACAACCTCGGCAAAGATGCCGCCGACGACTTTAAGATTGCCACCGCTAATCAAATGCTCGAGACTTTTAACCAGATTATCGGCAGCACCACCGTGGTACTGGCCGGTATTGTCGGCATCTCGCTGCTGGTTGGAGGCATCGGTATCATGAACATTATGCTGGTGTCGGTGACCGAGCGCACCCGCGAGATTGGCATTCACAAGGCACTCGGGGCTACCCGCTTCGACATACTGCTGCAGTTTCTTATTGAAGCGGTATTTTTGTGTTTGCTCGGCGGATTGATTGGTCTGGTACTGGGTTTTGGCGCCGGTTCGTTGATCAGTTCAGCCACCGGCCTGCCCGAGGCTACCGTACCGCTGTGGGCGGTTTTTCTGGCGTTTGGCTTTAGCGCAGGTACCGGCCTCATATTTGGCATTGTTCCGGCGTTTAAAGCCGCCAACTTAGACCCCATCGATGCCCTGCGCTACGAGTAATGCTCTGCGGCGTGATCAATCCACCCGCTATGAGCAGTGCAGCATAACTAATGCGCTCTCCACTACCTGCTCGAACGCTCAAACAGCCTGAAAACGCTGAGCGCAATGCGCGCTGTGCAAGGTTGATTTATCGCGCATCTGCTCGCGCCCTCGCCAGCTCTAACAGATCCACCGCACCGGCGCTGGCAAAGGGGTTTTGATAGAGCGAGTGGTGGCTTTCAACGCCTACTTCAA
>JAPKCN010000154.1 GCA_028822945.1 Porticoccaceae bacterium
CAAGCGCATACTACCAACCTATATATTTATAGATAAGAAGATCTTACCCTCGATCGAAGCGCTTGGCGTAGTTGGAGCGCGGACGGTGGTATATGAAGTTGACGATCCTATCGAGGCGCAAACGTTAATTAGTGCTGGTGCCGAGATGGTTGAGACATTTGACATCGGCAAATTATTAACCGCGAAGTGTTGAGCGACTATTCATGAAAGCCATCAGTTTACAGCAGTGCATCTATGTCGACGCATTTTGACCTATGCGTGGTCGGCGGCGGTATTATTGGGGCGGGGATAGCCCAAGCTGCGGCGATTAACGGGATCTCAACAGTTATTGTCGAGAAGCGTGGATGGGGCGCTGGCAACTCATCGAAATCTGGCAAACTCATCGGTAGCGGTTTAGAGGACATCACTCCGTTTAAGTTTATGCACGCACGTGAGCGTCTCGCAGAACGTAGGATTTTGACGTCTATAGCCCCCGATTTAGTTGAAACAAACTGGTTTTATTTACCAATCTATCAGCATAGTCCTTCTAAACCGTGGTTTGTAACTTTGCAACTTGCAGTCCATGACGGCTTATCAAGGCACGACAGCCTGCCACGCCACAAACGTATACCAGAGCAAAATTGGCGCGAGCTGTCAGGGTTGAATCAATATAATTTATGTGCGGTCTATGCTCTGCAGGATACTCAGACAGATGACGCCCAGTTAACACAAGAGGTGCTTCGCTCCGCTAAACATCACGGCGCGATGGCGCTTTGCCCAGTAACCTTTAACGGTGCGGCGAAGACTGAGGACGGCTATCGGGTTCAGGTTACCAAAGGTTCGCGCTCACGCGCATTTGATTGCAGATTTCTGGTGAATGCCGCGGGCGCATGGTCTGATCAAGTCAATCAGACGATCGACTCGCTAGGGCAACTGCCGCGCACCGAGTTGATTAAAAGCACCTACATCGAATTCCGCGAACCGCTCAGTGAACAGCGCTTTTACGTCGATGGTCAAACCAAAGGACATCGTATAGCGATAATGCCGTGGCGCGGGGGTACCCTTGTCGGCGGTGCCGAGCGAATTTTTTCCGGTAGCCCCGATCGAGTAGAAACATCAATGGCCGACGTCGACTATCTGACTAATGCTGTGCGCTATCATTTCCCACATTTTCGGCATAACCCGTGTGATGCCTGGTCCGGCCTTCGAGCTACACCACTCTCCGGCAGCCGTGCCAACGCGCGCGAACGACGCCTATTGATACTCGAAAGTGCACGTTATCTCGGAGTCTATGGCGCTCAATTCGGCAGCTACCGAATTGTCGCTGAAAAAGCCGTGACAGAAATCAATCGTATATTGCACGACCAATCTGAACAGATTCGCGATAGACCCTATATTAGCACTGCGTCAATCTCAATTTAAAGCGCAGCTATAAATGCTTACAACCTACGCCACTGTGTCCCTTGGCGGCTGTCCTCAAGAGCCACGCCGCGGCCTTGGAGCGTCTTGCGAATCGCGTCGGCAGCAACATAGTCACCCGAAGCTTTGGCCGCTTGGCGAGCGCTGACCGCAGCCTCAACTTCTTCCTCCGAAATTGCATCATCGCTGCGCGCTCTGGTAAACCACTCGTCGGGGTTTTGTTGCAGCAGGCCGAGCAGCTCTGCGATCCCTAACAGCTCATATTTTAACTGCTGTTGTCTTTCGCCCGTCGCCTGTTGCATATCATGCGCTAAGCGGTGCAACTCACTCAGCGCTATAGGTGTATTTAAATCATCTAATAGCGCGTGATAGCCAGGTGCAGCCGTCAAGTCAATTGCGAAGGCATTTGTGTCCTTAGCAGCGCGTAAAAAGCCATAAAGACTGTCCAACGACCTCCATGCTGCATCAAGTAATTCAGAGTGGAAATTTTGCTCCGTGCGATAGTGCGCCGAAAGCACTACATAGCGAATGACCTCACCGGGATACTGCGTTAATAAATCGCTTACCAGTTTAAAATTACCCAATGACTTCGACATCTTTTCGCCATCGATATTAATAAAACCATTGTGCATCCAATATCTGGCTAGCGGTTTACCATCGTGCACGCAGCAACTCTGGGCTCTTTCATTTTCATGGTGAGGAAACAACAAATCCTGACCACCGCCATGAATATCGATCGTCTCGCCGAGATGCTTTTCGGCCATCGCCGAGCATTCTATGTGCCAACCAGGCCGGCCTCGTCCCCAGCGACTATCCCAGCCGGGTTCATTCGCCGAGGAAGGTTTCCACAATACAAAGTCGCCAGAATGACGCTTATAATCGGCAACTTCAACGCGCGCACCGGCCAACATACTGTCCAATGAACGGCCAGATAAAGCCCCGTAATTAGGCATAGATTGGACAGAAAAGAGTACGTGTCCATCGCTATAATAGGCAAAGCCTTTCTTAATTAATCGATCGATCATATCTAGCATTTCTGGCACGTGCTCCGTTGCCAGCGGCACGATAGTTGGCGGCAGATTGTTCAAAGCCTCCATGTCCTTGGCATAATGAGCGGTGTAAAGCCCTGCGACCTGACTGATATCCTCGCCCCGTGCAGCAGCCAATTGCATAATCTTATCGTCTATATCAGTTATGTTGCGGGCGTAATCGACACGCGGATAATGGGCTCTGAGAAGTCTAAATAGGGTGTCAAAAACCACCGCCGGTCGAGCGTTGCCAATATGCACACGGTTGTATACCGTAGGGCCGCAGACATACATAGTGATGCGATCTGAATCCGCAGGTTTAAAGAATTCCTTGCGACGAGTCGCTGTGTTGTAAATAGACAAAGTCATGATCGATCTCAATTAACGGCCTAGGTCGATAGCGCGGTTATATCGCGCTCCTTACTTTATTTTTTCCAAGTATCACGTAAGCCAATAGTGCAGTTAAATACTAGCTCCGAGGCGCTATATGTGCCACTGTCGAGACAATAGTAGCCCTCGCGCTCAAATTGGTAATGCTCGCCAACGCGCGCGCGCGCCAAACCGGGTTCCGCCTGGCAGTTATTGATCACTTCGAGTGAGTGCGGGTTAAGACCGTCTGTAAAGGGCATATCTCCTGCATCTGGCAGCGCTTGGTTAAAGAGTCGGTCATAGCGATGGACTGTGCAGGCAACCGAGCGCTCTGCGCAAACCCAGTGGATGACCCCACGCGGCTTACAATCCTCGGGCGGATTCTCGCCAACGGTACCCGCGATATGGGTCCCGTGAATTTCTAACACTTCACCTTGCTCATCCCTCACAACATGATCAGCGCGCACCACGAAGGCGCCGCGCAAGCGCACATAATCACCCAACACTAGGCGTTTATATTTTTTTCGAGAGAGTGATGTATCCTCGCTAAAATCGTTTCGGTCTATCCACAGGTTCTGGCTAAAGGGTAATTCTCGAGTACCCATTTCCTCACGATTGGGATGCACTGCAACCGCAAAAATTTCTTTCTGCGCAGTTGGATAGTTATCAATTATCAATTTGACTGGATCCAGAACGCACATGGCTCGTCGCGCTACGCGATTGAGATCGTCGCGGATAAAGTACTCCAACTGGCCGATATCAACGACGCCATCGGTTTTTGCCACCGCTAAACTGTCGCAAAAGTTGCGGATCGAAGCGGCGGTTACCCCGCGACGTCTCATACCAGAAAGCGTCGGCATACGCGGATCGTCCCAGCCCTCGACGTGCCCCAGATCTACCAACTGCTTTAATTTTCGCTTACTGGTGACGGTATAATTTATTTTTAGACGGCCAAACTCGTATTGATGCGGCGACGAGGGTACCGGCAGATTGTCGATAAACCAATTATATAGGGGTCGATTAGCACTGAATTCTAAGGTGCAAATAGAATGTGTTATACCTTCTATGGCGTCCTCTTGACCATGTGCAAAGTCGTATGAAGGGTAAATGTTCCAGTCCGATCCTGTCCGATGATGAGCGACCTTTTTTACTCGATAGAGCACAGGGTCGCGCAAGTTAATATTCGGCGACTGCATGTCAATTTTTGCTCGCAAAGTCATAAGACCCTCATCGACCCGACCTTGCTTCATGTCCTCGAGCAGTTTTAAACTCTCGGGTGGCGGCCGATTGCAATAGGGACTTTCCTTACCGCCCATGGTTAGCGTGCCGCGATAATCGCGCATTTGCTCGGCGCTTAATTCGCATACATAAGCGCGATTTTGTTCCACTAAATAGCGCGCCCAGGCGTACAACTGGTCAAAATAGTTTGATGCATAGCAAACGTTTCCTGACCATTGAAATCCTAGCCAGCGAACATCCTCCATAATCGCTTCAACAAATTCTTCGCTCTCCTTGTCCGGATTGGTATCGTCAAATCTAAGATTGCAGTACCCACCGAATTCTGCCGCCATTCCAAAGTTGATACAAATAGCTTTGGCATGACCTATATGCAGGTAACCATTGGGTTCGGGTGGAAATCGCGTCACCACACGTGTGATTTTGCCTGACTCTACATCAGCATTGATAATTTGTTGGATGAAATTAATCGGTTTATGGGGCTTTGTCATAGAGCGGTATGCAATCGGTAATGGTAAAACC
>JAPKCN010000155.1 GCA_028822945.1 Porticoccaceae bacterium
TCCCGACCAAGTGGTTCGAAGCCACCTACTCTATCCAGCTGAGCTACGGGTGCGTGTGCTACACGTTTTTCTTATTGTACCTGATTTGTACGGTAAGGGTATATTGTAACCGGCGTTTATCGCTCTAAATATTGCAGCTTGTTGAGAACGCCATTCCACTTTTCATGATCTTCTGGGGGTTTTTTTTGCTCACTTATGTTGGGCCAAATATCGGCCAATTCGGCATTTAATTCGACGAAATTTTCCTGTCCCTCGGGAACTTCGTCCTCTGCAAAAATTGCTTCAACAGGGCACTCGGGCTCGCATAGTGCACAGTCGATGCACTCATCGGGGTGAATGACCAAAAAATTTGGGCCTTCGTAAAAGCAGTCCACCGGACAGACTTCGACACAATCAGTGTGCTTACATTTGATACAGTTATCGCCAACGATGAACGTCATGCCAAATCTTCTATAGGTGGTGGAACGGCTGAATCGCCTAAGACCTTACTTACCAAGGTGTCTGAGACCCAACATTGAATCCGAACACCTCTGGGTATACGGCATTATAGCAGGTCAATTATGCTAGTAAACGCCTCTATTAATGATATTTTGATCTATTTTATAACCCTCTAATGCAGCGTTTTTTTAAGTTGATAAAGCACTTCTAATGCTTCTTTAGGTGACATTTCATCTGGTTGCAGTGTATTTAATATATCCTCAACTTTAGAGTTATACGGCCGTACAAAGAGTTCAGGCTGGTACGGCGGACCAATGTTTGACTGATCATCTAGACACTTATCGGTGGATTGGCTGGCAGACTCAAGCACTGCCAGTTCGATGCGTGCGCGAGCAATCACCGCTGCCGGTATACCCGCGAGCTTAGCTACTTGAATACCATAACTCTTGCTCGCAGGACCGTCTTGTATGCTGTGTAAAAATACCAGATCGTCGCCGTATTCGGTGGCGTCGAGATGCAGATTAATAGCGCCCTCAATGTGTTCCGGCAATCGCGTCAACTCAAAGTAGTGGGTGGCAAAGAGGGTCATAGCGTGCACCTGTTCTGCAAGGTGGTAGGCGCATGCCCATGCAAGCGACAGTCCGTCAAAGGTGCTCGTGCCGCGACCTACTTCATCCATAAGGACCAAGCTCCGATCGCTGGCATTATTGAGAATATTGGCGGTTTCGGTCATTTCGACCATAAATGTAGAACGCCCTCCGGCAAGATCATCGGACGAGCCGATACGGGTAAATACACGATCGACTAGACCTATAATGGCGCTGTGTGCCGGCACATAGCTGCCAATCTGGGCAAGTAACACTATTAGGGCAGCCTGGCGCATATAGGTCGATTTCCCGCCCATATTGGGGCCGGTAATAATCAGCATTTTCCGCGACTTATCGATCAGCAGATCATTGGCTACAAACGGTTCGCTTAAAACCTGTTCGACTACTGGATGGCGGCCGGCGCGAATGTCGATGCCCACTTTATTGCGCAAGGTCGGCCGATTGAGTTTGAGGCTGTGCGCGCGCTCTGCCAAGGTTGCCAAAACATCTAATTCGGCGATTGCGGCAGCACAGTTTTGCAGCGTCAGCAAGCTGTTGTTAAGCGTCTCTAATAGTGCGTCGTAGAGGTATTTTTCGCGGCTCAGTGAGCGGCTCTTGGCGCTCAGGGCTCGATCCTCAAACTCTTTCAACTCCGGGGTTATAAAGCGCTCGGCATTTTTAAGCGTTTGTCGGCGAATATAATCGATCGGGGCGTTGTCACTTTGACCCCTAGATATCTCAATAAAGTAACCATGCACCCGGTTGTAACCGACTTTTAATGTGGCGATGCCGGTTCGCTGTTTTTCTCGCTCTTCGAGGGCCAATAAAAATTCGCCAGCATTGGTGGTTAGACCGCGGAGTTCGTCGAGCTCGCTGTCGTAGCCGTCGGCGATGACACCACCCTCGCGGATAACCATCGGCGGGTTGTCTTGCAGGGCGCGCTGGAGCAGCGCCTTTAACTCGGGTAGTGGTTTGGCTAACTGAGCCAACTGCTGCAGACGTTGACCCTCGGCCTTTGCTAGCAAAGGTTCAATTTTTGGCAGGGCAGCCAGTGCGCTACGCAGTCGCGTCAGATCGCGGGGACGCGCCGAGCGCAGTGCAACGCGTGTTAAAATGCGTTCCATATCTCCCACTTGTTTGAGATCGGCGCGTATCTGCTCATAAAGATAATTAGTCTGTAAACCGCCAATGCTGATTTGTCTGGCCTCGAGAGTTGCCAGATCCTGTAGCGGTCTGTTTAACCAACGGCGTAGCAGGCGGCTGGCCATGCTGGTGGCGCAGTGGTCGATCACCTCGAGCAGCGTATTATCGCGGCCACCACTAAGGTTACGGTCGAGTTCGAGATTTCTGCGAGTGGCGGCGTCCATAGCTACACTGTCGTGGCGATTTTCTGCATGCAGGGTTTGAATATGGGGAAGTGCACCGCGCTGGGTGTCGAGTGCATATTGCATCAGACAGCCGGCGGCAGCAATGCCCAAGGGTAGGTGATCACAGCCAAAGCCATTGAGATCGCGGGTTCCAAATTGGCGATTGAGTAGACGCTTGGCGTTATCCAATTCAAAATCCCACGGCGGTCGTCGCCGCACCATTCGTTGCGCGCCAAATTGGATCTCAGGTAGATCCTCAGAAATCAATAATTCTACTGGATTTAGACGCTGCAATTCGCTCTGTAGTTCATCTTCGCCGACCACCTCTAATATTTGAAAGCGCCCAGAACTCATGTCTAAGGTGGCTAGACCATAGTGATCGCTGCGGGCCACGATGGCCGCTAACAAACTATCACTGTGATCGTCGAGCAGCGCCTCATCGGTTAGGGTGCCGGGAGTCAACACCCGCATCACCTTGCGCTCGACTGGTCCTTTGCTAGTTGCAGGGTCGCCAATTTGTTCACAAATCGCCACCGAAATGCCGAGCTTCACCAGCTTGGCTAAATAATTTTCGGCCGCATGGTAGGGCACTCCGGCCATCGGTATAGGAGCGCCATGAGCTTTGCCACGCGCCGTCAGTGTTACTCCAAGTAACTCACTAGCGCGCTTGGCATCGTCAAAAAACACCTCATAAAAATCTCCCATGCGATAAAATAATAGATCATTGGGATGCTCCGCCTTGATGCGGAGGTACTGTTGCATCATGGGTGTATGGTTATCTTGACTGGTTTTACTCGACATGAATCTACGTATCTAAGGCGTTAAATTAGAGCAATACTCTACCAGATTCGCCGCCTCGGTGCGTGCTGTCTTTAGCGGTTGTCGTTAATTTGACCATACCTTTTACTGGATCAATTGCCGCGTCTCATCCGCGATGGGAATCTACTATTTATGATCTTTGAAGTGCTGTGAAATCAAAGCTATTAATTGGCTGAAATGTACATAAATATCTGTGTCATAGTTGTGATTGACGTTACACTTTGGTGATGAACAGTGACATTTATATTTTGGCTTTAGAACTTGGAGAGCAACTCAAAAAACGTTGTGCATGGGTCACGGCTGCTGAGTCTTGTACCGGCGGGGGCGTCGCTAGTGCGCTGACCGATATCGCCGGCTGCTCCAGCTGGTTTGAGGTTGGCTATGTGGTTTATTCCTACCGCCAAAAAGAGCAGCTCTTAGGCGTGCCAAAGGCAACTTTAGCGGCGCATGGTGCGGTTAGCGAAGCAGTGGTGCGAGCGATGGTTACAGGCGCTTTGCATGCCTCTGGAGCTGACTATGCTATTGCGATAAGCGGTATTGCCGGGCCTGGCGGCGGCACACCAGAGAAACCCGTGGGCACCGTTTGGTTTGCTTGGCAGGGCCCGCAGTCTAGCGCTGCGTTATGCATGCAGTTTGATGGCGATCGCCGTTCGGTGAGAGAGCAGGCGGTTGAATTTTCTTTACGACAACTATTGCATCTAACACACGAATAGACTACTGTACAGTTATACAGTAATTTTTGTGGAGTTGCCAATCAGCGGCTCCGTGAAGTCAATATACCGAACACGAGGTTACGGAAATGAATGCCAACAAAGAAAAAGCTTTAGATGCCGCTTTAGGTCAGATCGAACGTCAATTTGGTAAGGGCACGGTGATGCGTATGGGCGAGGAAAATCGCCCAGCGATACCGGCAATTTCTACCGGATCTCTCGGATTAGATATAGCGCTCGGCATTGGCGGTCTGCCCAAGGGGCGAGTAGTCGAGATCTACGGTCCAGAATCGTCAGGTAAGACTACGTTGACACTGCAAGTGATTGCCGAGGCGCAGAAGGCCGGTGGCACCTGTGCGTTCATTGATGCTGAGCACGCGTTAGACCCAACGTATGCCGAAAAGCTTGGAGTGGTTGTAGACGATCTGATTGTTTCGCAACCAGACACCGGTGAACAGGCCTTAGAGGTAACCGACATGTTAGTGCGCTCAGGTGCTATCGATGTCTTAGTAGTCGACTCGGTTGCAGCCCTGACTCCGCGTGCTGAGATCGAAGGCGAGATGGGTGATCACCACGTTGGATTGCAGGCGCGCTT
>JAPKCN010000016.1 GCA_028822945.1 Porticoccaceae bacterium
CAGTAGCCAGTATTGCCGATTTCAGAGCGCAGGCGCGCAGGCGACTACCGCACTTCTTATTTGAGTACATCGACGGCGGTTCCTACGATGAAGTCACCCAGCGCGCCAACCGAACTGGTCTCGCGCAGCTAGCGCTGCGCCAACGGGTATTAAAAGACGTCGCCAATATAAGTACTGAAAGCGAGCTGTTTGGTCGTTCCTGTAGCATGCCTGTAGCACTGGCGCCGATCGGTCTGGCTGGTATGAGTCGCCGAAGAGGCGAGGTGCTAGCGGCGCGCGGCGCCGAGGCACAAAATATTCCAATGACGCTGTCAACAGTGTCTCTGTGCAGTATCGAAGAGGTGTGCGCGGCCATAGAGCAACCTATCTGGTTACAACTCTACATACTCAAGGATCGTGGATTTGTTGCAGACTTGCTTCAACGCGCCGAGCATGCAGGGTGCACAACGTTGATGGTGACCGTCGATCTGCCGGTTGTCGGGTCGCGCTATCGCGACTATCGCTCGGGTATGAGCGCTCCGAAAAACCTAACTAATCAAGCCTACCAGTTGCGGCAACTGCTAGCACGGCCGCGATGGCTATGGGATGTTGGTATCAAAGGAAAACCGCATAGTCTCGGCAATTTAGAGGCGCTATTTAATCAGCCAACTGGTTTAGATGAATATCAACGGTGGATTACAGATAATTTAGATCCGTCGTTAACTTGGGATGCCATCGACTTTATTCGTACCCACTGGTCTGGAAAAATTATCATCAAAGGCATTCTCGATTGCCAAGATGCACGGCAGGCCGTGACGTTAGGCCTCGATGGTATCGTCGTCTCCAACCACGGAGGGCGCCAATTAGACGGTGTTATCTCGACTGCGCAGGCACTGCCTTTGATCACAGAGCAGGTAGCCGGCGCATTGACTGTCTTGGTCGATGGCGGTATATATTCTGGACTCGACGTAGTGCGTATGTTGGCACTGGGTGCCGATGGTGTGATGCTCGGCCGCGCTTGGTGTTATGCATTGGCAGCCGATGGCCAACGCGGTGTAGCGCATATGCTAAGGCTATTACAGGACGAAATGCGCGTTGCCATGGCGCTCACGGGACATACACATGTTGGCTCTATCGACCGGCGAACGCTGGTGGATTAAACCCTTAGTGGATCTCCAACGGACTATTTGCCGATATAGGCATCGCCGTCAATGGCGTTACTCTCAAGCGACTTGATACCCATTACGCAGACGCCCTGCAAAGCGTAGCCGTAAAGAAGCGGCGACAGCGTAATCACAATATCAGAGCCGGTAATGGATGCTACATCGGTGAAGTCCGCAGCCAGTGCCATCAACCATAGCAACGAGCCCAACCACCCCGCATAAACGGCGCCCTGACCAAGGTTGTCAATTCGGTGCAGCCAACTCTGATGGCCTACGCTTGAGTAAGCGAGTGCCACAAACGCCACAAAGGCGATAGAACTAATATCGATACCTATACCAAGACGGTAAATCGATCCTAAGACAATACCCACAAACAGCATGATAGCAGCCGCACTGCGACCGATAAAAAATATACATACTAGCGTGGCAATCCCGAGCGCGGGAAGTGCATCGAGGTGCTGATAGGTCACCAGCAACGCACTGAAAAGCAGCAATATAAACGCTAGATGGAGCTTAGATACACTCTTCATAAAAATAACATTGCCCTCTTGGCAGACTCCAGAGTTTTATCATAACCTCTAAGTACCCGAGATATACGAGTAGACAGCCGATTGGCGAGAGGAAATCACTAAGTTATGTATGGAACTGAAATGAGCCTTCATAAATGGACCCCAACATAACGCCGAATAATACACGCGAATGATTATCACTTACAAGTTTTATTTGCCATCATACACGTCTGATTACACTCATGTTGCAATATAAAAATAGTACAAACTAAAATAGTAATTTTTATGACGCAATAAAGCCTCTAAAAGATCGTGGGACAAAGGTTTACAGATAACATGACAAACCTAGTACAAAGGCTCGTTGGTTGACTACAGTGCACGATTGGAAAGCGCGCACTAGGACTTAAGTTATACCCAGTGTAAATCCACAAATAGTGGTCGGCAAGGTAATCACAAAGCATCGCGACCGGCGACTGCGTTACATAATGTGGCGCAACACTTCATGCGAGTGCGGATGATCAGCTTTGTGGGTCTAAGTGGCCTACTTGTCGTCACAAGTGCTAGTGGCGCGGATTAATTATTTGCCGTCTATCGATATCCTCGGAGTACTGACCTATATATTCGGTGCGAGCACCGCTTACTCGTTAGGGCCGAGTACTCTGGGTGACAATAACAGCATGGACCTCGGGCGCTTCGCCTGTAATATTGCCAGAAAAATTATTTTTATAGGCGTCTTGAGTACCCTAACAACGTCTATCGGTATGCTGCTAAACCACCGATTCACCCACGCACAAGATGTCATTATCGACATCCAACATATCACAACACACAGAGCAGGTGCACTGCTCCCAATATATTGCACAATGATACTCAAGTTGAGCTGGTGGGTCGTTTTTGGTTAGGATAACTACCCCGCAGAGTAAAGCGACGAATAGCGATGCCAACGATCCTGCGCTTAGTGGCCACCTAAGTCTGCTTGTCAGTCGGCGGCTGACACCTTTTATCGGGATTAAGTGGTCGCGATGCTTAGCGCTCTTTAGCCATTTAGAAAAGTACCCATGCGCAGTAACCGCGATCGCTGTTGGCAACTATCGCGCGTCTGCGCTATGCTACTTTAGGGAGTTGTGTGAGTCCTGTTAGACAATCGTGAGTAACACGGCCAATTGACAATACCAGCTAAAATGTCTTGCTCAGACCAATTTAACACTAATTTCGTACGACGCAATTGGGATAGAAAGATTGGCGTAAAGAGACAGCCACAAACGGCTAGCTATAAAAAGAGACCGCTCTATGCTGGATAGCGCATTATCGATTGCCGCCCTAATATTAGCTTTTGCAGCACTTGCTGGACTTTTCCAAAGGCTGCATTCTATCACGCGTGCGCTCGACGCCATGCAGCGCAACATTGCAGAAATTCATGGCGAGTTAGCGAAGATTAGCATGGCGCTGCAAACCATTAAAAAGAGAACCGCGAATAGCGCAGGTGACAGTTTTGTCGACGAGTTCGTAGAGATCGATGGCGATCAATGGCTCGACGAAAACGATCGCCGCGAATTGCGTGAACTCAAGCAACTCTAATATGGCCAACGCAGAGCCGAACCATTGCAACACCCTGCGGGTCGCGGCGCTCCAGATGGTTAGCGGTCGCGATTATGCTGAGAATCAGGCTAGTGCAGAAAGATTGCTAATCGAGGCACGTCAAAGTGGTGCCGAACTGGCGGTCCTTCCGGAAAATTTTCTCACCTATGGCAGTCGGCAACAGCTTTCAAACGACAGCCAAGAACAGTTTATACAAGCATTTTCCGGGTTAGCTAAAAAATTACATCTGTGGATTGTCGCAGGTACCTTTCCACTAACCATTCCCCCTGCGGCACAAGATACCGCCCGAGGGGTGTTGAAGCCTCAGGCGATGACACTGATCTTTGATAACAACGGTCAGTTACACAGCCACTACGCAAAAATCCATCTCTTTGACGTCGACGTGACCGACACCCAGCGGCACTACCGCGAATCTGACGACTTCCGACATGGCGATCACCCGAACACCTTCGACAGCCCGTGGGGACAGATAGGTGTCACGGTCTGCTATGATCTTAGATTTGCCGAACTCTATCTAGAGTTAGTCGCGCGCGGCGCCGGCGTCATCCTGATACCGTCAGCGTTTGTAGAGACCACCGGTCGCGATCACTGGGAAATTCTCTTGCGGGCGCGCGCCATCGAGTGTCAATGTTTTGTCGTCGCCGCTAATCAAGGTGGCCGACACAGCGATACTCTCAGCACCTGGGGGGAGTCGATGATTATTGATCCATGGGGCAGGATAATACAAAAACTCGATAAGGGAGAAGGCCTTGTGATTGCCGATTTGGATTTATCCTCTCTTACAACCATCCGCGCGAGGATGCCAATAAGACAGCATCGACGCTTATAACGCGGCGCAATCATCACATATCCGCAATACACACGGCAGTTGACTAGGCGACACTTCATAGCTTTCTGTTCGCCGGTGATAGTTTGTCACCAACAGCCTCTCACCAGAGCGCTAGGCATTCTGCCAGCCTGCCCTAGATACTATTCGAACCTGCCTCGCAAACGCTTATTGACTGGGTAATTGTCTGTGGGTGTTTACTAGATTTTTTGTGCACCCGTTTGAGCTTTTTTATAAGCTCTTTTCTCGCGTCGGCGACGTTGTGTATGCCGCTCTGCTTCGTCGCCAATATGTGCTTCACCACGCGATTTCGCCAGTGATACCTGTTTTTGCCGCTCGGCAGTGCGCTCTTGCTGCTGTGAATCGCGGGTGCCAACACAGTGGTGGCAACCGCGACCCTCGAGATAGGCGGAAAGCTCTTTTTCAGCTTCAGTAATCGGCATACGGCAAGCATGGCATTGGTCATACGAACCGCGCTTTAGATCGTGATCAAGCGCTACGCGGTTGTCGAACACAAAGCACTCACCGCGCCATAAAGACTGCGCTTCGGGAACTTTGTCAAGATAGTTGAGAATACCGCCACGCAAGTGATAAACATCCTCGAAACCACGCTGTTTTAAATAGGCGGTAGCTTTTTCGCAGCGAATACCGCCAGTACAAAACATCGCTACCTTTTTGTGCTGTTGGGGATGCAAATTATTTTCAACCCAAGCCGGAAAATCTCTAAAGTTAGTAGTTTGCGGATCGACAGCCTCTTCAAAACTGCCAATTTGTACCTCATAATCATTGCGCGTATCCACCACCAGCACATCTGGATCGCTGATCAAGGCATTCCAATGCTCGGGCTCGACATAAGTCCCTGCCGACTGCTGGGGGTCGATACCCTCCACACCCATGGTGACAATTTCACGTTTGAGTTTTACCTTGGCACGATAAAATGGGACGTCGCGATGGAGCGACTTTTTAGTATCGATCCCATCTAATCCAGGTTGCCCTGCCAACCAAGCCAAAACCTTATCAATCGCCATTTGAGTGCCGGCAATGGTGCCATTAATACCTTCTTCCGCCAGCAGTAGCGTGCCGTATACTTGATTGTCGAACATCTGCTGTAACAGCGGTTGGCGCAGTTGTTCAACATTGCGCAGGACGACAAATTTATACAGCGCACAGGTCACGTAAGGAGCGGTTACCGTCGACATCAGCTGTTGCTCTGCATCCTCCGATTCAGAAGATTTTGCCGACGGCGGCTGTTTATCCACGGGTCGTTGATGAGCCGCGCCTATAGCAGCGTTGCCTGAATCAGAGCCCATTACATTAGAGCAGTTTTTACTCGCGTCCTGCCTATTATTAGAGCTCTGTAGATCAGCGATTTCGCCGCTACCCGCGGGTAAATTTAACTCCTCTGCCATACTACATCCTATACTCGCGCCATTACCAACCGCGCTGCAATGTCACCGCTAATGCTCAAGTGGAGCCAGTTTACAACCGGTTTAGTATAACAAATTAATCCACCAACCACGCCATCGTTGGCCACTATTAAAGGCTGCTACTGACGATTTTTAGCAGTTGCTAGCAACCGAGATCATCCACGATATTGGTGTAAGTGTGGCCTTTATCATAGCCCCTCAATCAACCTTTTAATCAGTCATCTCGTGATAATGTCCCTAGTATAAAAATTTAGTTAGTCACCGATATCGCCTAAATATCAAATCGCCAATCTCGACCCCTGACACCCTCAAAGTGACAGTGCGCCTATACAAGGCTTCAAATACAGCCCTATTGAAACTGTAGTATGATATCGAATGGATAAATAACCGACTCTCATAGAGGCCTCGGCCTCACAAAGCTCTCCCAGCCCTCGCGACACACAGTCAAACAAGGCAGGTTACAAAAACACTATCCAACGGCAAACAACAGCAGACATCAGTCGATGAAAAGTTCTGTTACAAATTTTATCTATATTAATATGCCCCCGAGATTCATGTGGAACTGCGCATTTCTCAGCGAAGTCGGTCGAGTCGAAATTAACTCTCGCGGCAAGGCGCAATGGGTCAGTTCGATCTACCGCGTGGTCATTACCCACGACAATATAAAGACAGTTTTTATGCGCGGCGATCTCCTTCTCGAGCAAGAGGCACTAGAACTAACGCTAAAGCGTATGCGGCGGCTGATTACCCGCTCGATCCGCTACAAAATTTATGCCGCAGCCAAGACCCTATAACACCTACTTGCGATAATCGGCGGCACATCGGGTAAGTCAATATTGAGGTCGACAAACGTCGAAGAACCAAATTCCACCCACCAGTAGGTAACAAAATAACGCTGGACACTTTTAACTAATAACTATTAGGACTAATCCAGTAACTTCCAAGCGTCCAACAAGCCTTATCGGCATGCTCTAGTGGCGCTGTGAAAAATGTAGGGTAGCCAAAAATCACTTGCTGGGGTTCTTAAATGCCATGGAAATGTCACTTTACGATTCTACAGCGATCCAGTTTTTTATCTGTTGTGAGGCTATGTCTGCAAATACTTGGCTAGTTAAGCCGCTTTGAATACGGTCTGTACCACCTCATTTTTTTTGGTTTGATAACCACCTTAGTGTTCTAGGATTACCTCTTTCGCAATCTTATTTAACCGCTAATCGCCAATAAGATTGCCAGCCAATAGTCTTTCGTGAGAGTGGCAAATCTGTGTTCTAGTGGATTATTTACGCTGGTGCATCTAATTAACCATCCACGGTTATGGATGCTAAACTTCTCCTCCCCCGCTGTTGTTTGGCTGCAGCTATGAACGCTATGACAACATTGCTGCACCGACCGTTGTGTAAGCAGGACAAAACGGTAGGTTTCCTGGTCCTCGTAAGTTAGTCGAGTAGTACTCTCAAGCGCCGCGCACAGTGACTAGCGATTGATTGATCTGTTCCAATGTCGCCAACGGCGATAAAGACTGAGTGATCGGGCGTCCAATCACCAAATAATCACTACCCATAGCCAGTGCATCTTGCGGTGTCACTACCCTCAGTTGATCGTCTATGGCGGCGTCGATCGGTCGAATACCCGGCGTCACAAGGAGAAATTCGCTTCCGCAGTGCACTTTTAAGATGCTGGATTCACGCGCCGAACAGACTACACCATCAAGACCAGATTGCTGCGCCGACTTAGCCAGATGCAACACCTGATCGGCAACGCTGCGCTGCACACCAGACTCGTACAAATCGGCCTGCTCCATACTGGTCAGCACTGTCACGCCAACTAACAACATATCGCTAGCGCATTGCCGCACAGCGCGTTTTGCCTCGCTCATCATGCGACTACCGCCGCTCGTGTGCACGTTGGTCATCCACACACCCATATCGGCAGCCGCGCAAACTGCTTTGGCCGTGGTGCTAGGGATATCATGGAACTTTAGGTCTAAAAATACATCGTAACCACGGTTTACCAAGACCCGCACTAAGTCGGGGCCCGCGTTGGTAAAGAGCTCTTTACCAACCTTTAAACGACATGCACTAGGCAGCAATTGATCAACCAACGCCAACGCTGCGTCGCTCGACGAATAATCTAGGGCAACAATGATTTTGGCGGCAGATTGGGTCATGGTTTAATCCAAAAGAGGTTTATCAATCTGCCCCGCAGTAACACACTGATGCGGCGTGGTAAGTTTGTTGACGGCATCGAGAGATTTTTTGGCGCTTTCCAAGAGCCGTCGCGTTTGATACAACACCAGTGCACTCGCCGCCATTCCCAGCAGTACGCCTGTAAACAAGAAGATCAGCAGCCACAGCCCAAAGCTGGCGGTAAAGGTCTCGATCACAACAAAACTGAGGCTAATCGGTTGGTTATTGTAAAGAGCAAAGGTCGCGCCCAACAGCACCACGGCCATGAGCACACACAACTTAACAAACACCACCAGCGCTTTCAATCCGTAATCCCCTAGCGAAAATTATCCAACGGTCAGTGTACTCTGATTAGCGCTCTAAGGGGGAAGGACCAGATAGCGAAGAAATGCCGCGCCTAGTTTCCGTTAAGCCAAGCGAGAGAAAAACGCGGATCAAGGCATTTAAAAGCTGCGCTATATTAGTCTTGTGCCAAGAATACCTAAATTGCGAACTCTATTCACTTTTAGCTATGCCGATCAACATACCAATTAATCGGCTCAGAGCAAAGTATAACGCCTAGTGGTGTCAATGCGAACGGGCAAGTCGCCTTAAACGAAACCATTACCGTGACTATCAACCCAATAATTGGTTATTTTTAAAAAAAGTTCGCCGAGCTGGCTCCGGATAGACTTCTGAATCGACTCTTTCGTAGATTTTGATGTCTGCGGTTTTCTCGGCATACCACTGGTTAGCGAAGCAGCTTCGATCCGACACTATAAAACCAAGGCGGTACTTAATACGCAACACTCTATTGCTACAATCGCTCATAACGGCCCCAATAGAGGGACGTACCAAGCAATAGAAGGCTTGACGACAATCCTGCTGCCAAAGACCGCATCCCTATATCAGCAGGGGTGCGCGCCAAAACATGCGTGTAGCCTACTTCTTGACTGCGCCAAAGCGCTTATTAAAGCGATCAATTCGACCACCAGTGTCGAGTACTTTCTGCTTGCCGGTATAAAACGGGTGACAAGCTGCACATACATCTAGATAAAGGCTTTGATCGCGGGTAGAACCCACTTTGATCACATTCCCACAACTGCAGGTTGCAGTCAGTTCGCTGTAGGTTGGGTGAATATCAGTTTTCATCATATACTCCAGGTTACCGGCCGCCACCTCGTCATATGTCTCTAGCTGCTCGTCCCGATGTTACTATGTCGCGCCGTTGGTGTATCCCAAATTCGCTATGTCTAACGCGAATCTGAGCGAGCTAACTATCGGCGGGGCAGTGGAGCGCGCAAAGCACGGCAAGTCATTTTTTAAGAGCGCGGATTTTAACAGAAATACCGCGCGGATCAATAGGATTTAACAGTTTTATGGACCGACCTCTAACGATCGCCAAAATTGCGATCGCCTCGCCACTGCGCACTTTGTTCGACTACAGGTTACCGGATGATTTTAACGGCGACGCAAGTGGCATCGTGGGCCTGCGCGTCGCAGTGCCGTTTAGACGCCGACAGGTCACTGGCATGGTGGTCGCAATCGCTGATCAGAGCGCGGTTGCGAACGAAAAACTGCGCGCCATCGAGACCTTTATCGACTGCGAACCGCTGCTGCCGCCGGCGCTACTAGAGCTCTTTATCTGGGCCGCACAATACTATCAGTACCCGCTCGGCGACGCGCTGTTGCAAAGCTTGCCGAGTGCGCTGCGACGCGGCGACGGACTCCCAGAACTGCAGCAAAAATACTGGCTACTAACCGATAAGGGCATGAATCTAGCGCCCAATACTTTGCGCAACGCGCCACGACAGCGAGCGCTGATCGACCTGTTAGCTGACCAACAGCGGGTGGAAGACAAGTTGCTGGCTAGCCAGTTTAGTCGCGCGATTATAAGCCTGCTCGAAAATCGCCAACTGATCGCGGCTCAAATTGTAAACTGCGAACCGCCGAGCGATGCTGGCATGGTGCTGCGAGAGTCGCCGCTGGCGTTGAGCGACGAACAACAGCGAGCAATGAATGCGATCGAGCTGCGCAGGTTTAACTGCTGGCTGCTATATGGTGTGACCGGCAGTGGCAAGACCGAAATCTATTTGCAGTGTATCGAGCAGGTGTTACATGCTGGGCGACAAGTGCTGGTGTTGATCCCAGAAATTAGCCTAACGCCACAGACCGAGCAGAGATTTGCAGAGCGTTTTGCGGTACCGCTGGTGGTGTTGCACTCAGGCCTGAGCGACAAACAGCGACTGCTGGCGTGGAGCCGCGCGCGCAGTGGCGAGGCGAAAATTGTATTGGGGACGCGTTCAGCGATCTTTACGCCACTGGCGGCATCAGGGCTTATTGTCGTCGATGAAGAGCAGGATGGATCCTACAAACAGCAGGATGGATTTCGCTACTCGGCACGCGATCTAGCAGTGATGCGCGCGCGGCGAGAGGACATACCGATCATTCTCGGCTCTGCAACGCCGTCACTGGAATCACTGCACAATTGCGACCTCGGCCGCTACCGCGCACTGTACTTAAACAACCGCGCCGGCTTGGCAAAACCGGCCGATTGGCAGGTAGTAGATATGCGCAATCAGGCCACCCCCGAAGGTATTGCCAGTGACACACTAGCTGCGATCGAGCAGACCTTGGCGCGCTCTGAGCAGGTCTTGGTGTTTTTAAATCGCCGCGGTTTCGCTCCGGCAGTGTTGTGTCATAGTTGCGGTTGGGTCGCCGAATGCCGCGACTGCGATGCACGCATGACCTTGCACCGTGGACGCAATCGCCTGATCTGCCACCACTGCGACCAACAGTTGCCGCCGCCGCCGCAATGCCCAAGCTGTAAATCACCGCAACTGGTCGCTACTGGCGAGGGTACAGAGCGCAGCGAAATGCGTCTGCAGCAGCAGTTCCCCCAAGTTCAAGTCCTGCGTGTCGACCGCGACACCACCCAAAAGCGCGGATATATGCAGCAGGTTTTTAACACCGCTGAAAGCGGCGTACCCTGTATTTTAATCGGCACACAGATGCTTGCGAAAGGTCATCACTTTGACCGCGTAACACTCGTGGCTATTTTAGATGCCGATAGCGGTTTGCTGAGTCCAGATTTTCGCGCTGGTGAGCGCATGGGTCAATTGTTAACGCAGGTGGCTGGGCGCAGTGGCCGCGGCCGTCTAGCCGGACGGGTGTTATTGCAGACCCATCAACCCGACCATCCGGCACTAAATCTATTGTTGGAACGCGGCTATCGTGCGTTTGCCGAGCAACTTTTGGAGCACCGAAAAATTCAACAGTTACCGCCCTACAGACATCTAGCGCTGATTCGCGCCGAGTCTGGCAACGCCCAACATGCTGAACAATTCCTGCGGAGAGCGCGCGAGGCCGCCGGGCAACTTGCAGCTCCGTCGCCGAAGTTGGCCTATCTAGGGCCACTACCGGCGCTTATGGAACGGCGCGCTGGGCGATATCGGTACGTGCTGCGGATCGAAGCCGATCAGCGCAGTAGCCTGCAAAACCTACTTAGATGCCTAATGCCGGTGCTCGACCGGCAGCCACAGCAACGGCATTTACGCTGGTCGGTAGATGTCGATGCCCTAGAGTTGTAAATCGCCTGCGAGCGCCGTTGCTATTTGCGCGGCACAAAAAGGTCGGCGGCTAATTTTGCCCTCGACCCGCTTCATCATCTACAATTAACAGCCAACCACAGGATGTCAGCATGCCACGCAAAAATGCGAGCGCAACGCGCAACAATCCAGTCGCCGATGTCGAGAGTCCACCTTGGCGGCTTTCTTTTTGTGCCGGGGCGCTGCTTGGCGCGGCAGCCATGTATGCGCTGGCGCCGATGCTCCCGCCGGCGAGTGTGATTCCAAAAATTGTCGAGCAAGCGGCCGACTTATCACCAGAAAAAAAACTGGCCGATTTAACTTTTACCTTTTACAACGAGCTAAAAAATGCTGAGATCGCTGTGCCTGTTGGGCCGTCTAAGGATGCCGCGCAGGACGCAATCAATTACACTTATCTACTACAAGCCGGCTCGTTTAAATACGTAAAAGATGCCGATAGCCTGCGCGTAGAGCTTCTGCTCCTCAACCTGGAGGCTGCAGTGGAGGCCGTTACGCTGGGTTCTGGCGAGATCTGGCATCGAGTCTTGGTGGGACCGTTTGACAATATGTCTAAGGTTGCCGCGGCACGCGTAAAATTGGCGCAAAACCGCATCGATAGCCTACTGCTAAAGCGCGAGTTATAGGCCCACATGAATCGCCGCCAAATGACCACACGAGGCCATCTGAACAGCAGAACAATCTTAACGGCAGTGTGCTTGAGTTTACTGAGCTGTGGTGGCGACGTCGCCCCCAGCATAGACGCCTCCAATATAAACACCTCCGGTAAAGAGCCTTTAGCATCTACTGGCCGAAATAAACATCAAGAGCCTTTAGCATCCTACAATAGGCAGCCCTCAGCTGACTCTGATCAGGAACCTTCAGCACTTTCTAAACAAGAACTAGTAAACGCCCAAGCTATCGACTGGTCAGACATCGCCGCCCGCTTTGACGGTCATAAGGCGCTGCAGCACATAGTCGCGCAAACCAATTTTGGACCGCGTTCACCCAGCCACCCAAAGGTGAAGGCGGCAACTTTAAGTTATATAGAGGCGTACTTGAAACCCCTAGTGACGCGCATCGATCGACAGTCGTTTAGCCACCGCGGCCTGACCGGCACTAACCTACGTGTGCAGATTGCCGGCAGTCACGGCGATGCAGCAGAGCGCTTGCTGCTCGGCGCGCATTGGGACACTCGACCACATGCCGATCGGGACGCCGATCCAACCAAACGCCGATTGGCAGTGCTCGGTGCCAACGACGGTGCCTCGGGCGTTGCGGTAATGCTCGAGATCGCTCGAGTGTTGCAGCAACAGCCGGCGCGCAGTGCTGTAGATTTGCTGTTTTTTGATTTGGAAGACATGGGTCAGATCGATGGCCTACCATTTTCAATCGGTGCGCGCGCCTTTGTCGACGCACACCCCGAATATCGGGTCGCCGGCGGCGCTATCGTCGATATGGTCTGCGACAAACGCCTGCGGATCCCGCGCGAGGGCTATTCCGCAGCCCAGACACCAGAGGTTTTAAACGCTATCTGGCAAAGTGCCTCACGCCAGCATGCTAGCGTATTTGTGGATGCGCCGGGCGTGCCGATTGTCGACGACCACCTGCCGTTCTTGCAGGCTGGTATACCGGTAATCAATCTTATCCACTACCCCTTTCCAACCAGTTGGCACACAACAGATGATCGCGTTGAACATTGCAGTGCAACAAACCTGCGGCAGGTCGGACGAACCCTATTAGACTTTGTCTACCACCATCCCAACGCACCAGAACGGCCCTTAGAATAGCTACGATGTTGCCGCTCAGCGCCCGCTGCAATGCAACCAATGCCTATTAGTCGTAACCCAGTGCGCCACATCGGTGGTGTGAGTGACACGCCTAGAGCACGGCGCGGAGAGAACTGAGGCAATAGTCAACATTTTTTAAATTGCTGGCATGTCCCATCAAACCAATTCGCCAGACTTTGCCGGCCAGCGCGCCGAGCCCAGCGCCAATCTCGAGATCAAATTCGTTGAGTAAACGGCTACGCACCGCTACGTCATCGACACCATCGGGAATCGCAATGGCATTTAATTGCGGCAATCGGTGCTGATGATCGACGACAAACCGGATACCCATGGCCTCGAGCCCGCTGCGCAATTCAAGATGATTATCGTAATGTCGCGCCCACGCATTTTCTAGGCCCTCCTCTTGCACCATTACCAATGATTCATGCAATCCATATAAACAGTTGACCGGTGCCGTGTGGTGGTAGGCGCGCTTGCCCTCGCCACCCCAGTAACCCATGACCAAGTTTAAATCGAGAAACCAACTCTGCACCTTTGTAGCTCGCGCACTGATCTTGTCCGCTGCACGCTGGTTAAAGCTCACCGGTGATAACCCCGGCGGCGCCGACAGACATTTTTGCGAGCCCGAATAGATCGCGTCAATACCCCATTCATCGACATACAGCGGCGTGCCGGCCAGCGATGTCACAGTGTCGACAATCGTTAGGCAATCGTGTTGATGGGCCAGCTGTACTAAGGTTTTAGCATCTGATTGAGCGCCTGTCGAAGTCTCGGCATGAACAAACGCCACTAATACTGCCTCGGGATGGGATATTAACGCGTGCTCGAGTTTTTCAGGATCGACGGCGGCGCCCCACTCGTCCTCCACCATCACTGCCGTACCCCCGCAGCGTTCGACATTTTCGCGCATGCGACCGCCAAACACGCCGTTTTGACAGACGATGACCACATCTCCCGGCTCGACCAAATTGGCAAAACAACACTCCATTCCCGCCGACCCGGGTGCCGAAACCGCAAAGGTCAATTGATTTTCGGTCTGAAAGACATACTGTAAAAGAGTCTTGACCTCATCCATCATATTTACAAACAGCGGGTCTAGGTGACCCAGCGTCGGTCTGGCCATGGCGGCCAAGACACGATCGCTTACATCCGAGGGACCCGGGCCCATCAGTGTTCGGCGTGGCGGGTAGAACGATTTAATCTGCAAAATGATCTCCTCTAGTGCCCAAAGGCTTTTTGTGGTGGCGCGTTTTGCGCACGCATGCGCTTCTAAGCGCGACTATGATCGGTCTATTAACGCTGGATATCAAGGCGCCAGACGCTCGGCGACATTTGCCAGCCACCGCAACAAATGTGATCCATTTTACATTATAGATGGATTACGCCCCCGGCCAGACCTCCGACTGCTCGTTATCGTTACAATCAAATTTGCGTCGTGCGAGAACCAGTGCCTTAATGGGCCACGTAATCACTTAATGTATATTGTTTAAAAGGCATGAAACCAAACGCGCGAAGCGAACTCTAATTAGTGTAGTTAACTTAGGTTAATTTAATCGCAACATGATCGGCGCGCTCAGCGACAGTCGCAAATAATAAATAAAAGAAATATTTCAGATGCAAAACGGCGGTCAAGTACATCTGAAGACACACGAAACGGTGGCTAAAGCCGTGCGATTCGCCACAACTGCCAACGTGTAGAGGAATAAAGCATGTTTTTAACTAACACATCTGACGCGTCAAGATCGCCAAAAAGCACCTTGGTGCACGCCCTGTGCGTGTTTATTTTCGGCGCAATTTGTCTCGACGCGCCGCGTGCCCAGACCGGTGACGACGCCAACGTAAGGTCATCAGTAGATGATTATCTCGACGCCATCGACCGCGTCGAGGCCATGCACAGCGCCTATGCAACCGAGCTGTCTGACCTCTACATGGGCCTTGGTCGAGCGCTCATCGACGAAAATAACTACCCAGAAGCACAGAGGGCGCTGCATCGCGGCATGCAGGTGGAGCGCGTTAACTACGGTCTCGACAGCATCAGCCAGACTCCCTATTTACTGCTACTAGCCGATTTGGATGCTGCAGCCGGCGACGATAAGGCGTCGCAAGAGGCGCTCGAGGGCATCTATCAGATAAGCGCAAAAAACTATGGTTATCAAGACTCGAGGATGCTCACAACACTCGATCAAATGCTAGCCTGGCAATTACAAAAATACCGTGATAAACCGCCGCGCAAGGCCTTCTCACACATCTTGGCAGTAGAGCGTTTGGCCGCTCGTATGGCCGGTGTAGTGCAGAGCAGCCTGCCGGTAAGCGATCCGCGAGCACCATCATATTTTGCTAAATTAGCAGCGATCCAGTACTTAATAGCTGACCATATCGATCGCCATGGTGCGGCTCCAAAAGCCAGCTTTGCAATCAGCGCAGGCCCTGCGGTGCACTCGCAGAGTCGCGGTTCTACATCGTTTACTTACTACCGCCGCGGCAAGTCGGCCTTGCTGCATCGGGTCGATGCAGTAATGCAACAGAGTCAAGACGATCCGCTGATTCAAGCTGCGGCTATCGCCGATCTCGCCGATTGGTACTTGGTGTTTGGTCAAACCCAAGCGGCCATAGGAGCCTATCGACTAGCGTTTGAGACACTGATTGACGACGATATCTCCGAGGATGTCCGCAACACATTTTTTTCGCAGCCAAAAAAGATCCAGTTTCAACTCGAGGATAACCCGACCGATGCCGGTCAACAGTCACTGCAAGTGGGCATCTGGATCACCGCAACCGGCAGACCTAAGGATATCGAGGTAATCGACCCACCCGATGAGCTATCCGAGCAAGACATCGAGCAGATGCGCGACGCGCTGCGCGACGATCGCTACCGGCCGCGTCTGAACGAGGGTGTTCCGGAGGCGATGGCGCATCGAGTATCCTACCGCCGACCAGAGGCACCGGCGGCTGAGCAGGGGTGAGCCAACTATTCAAAGGACTGACCGTTAACCGAGGAATTTACGAAAAGGACAACCCATATATGCACAGAGTGACCCAGAGCAAGCCGACCGCAGTGCGCCGTCTGATGATTGCCATCGCCTTGTCCGTTGTAATAATGGCAATCGGCGGATGTACCCTGCCGGCGAAAATGTCGTCGAGCTCGGGCGGTGGAAGCTCGGGCGGTGGAAGCTCGGGCGGTGGAAGCTCGGGCGGTGGAAGCTCGGGCG
>JAPKCN010000156.1 GCA_028822945.1 Porticoccaceae bacterium
TTGGCTCGGCATTTTAATGTCAGCCACGTGACTGTTTCGCGAATTGTTAAACGACTACAAGATGAACAATTGTTGTATTCCCAGCCCTATCGTCCGGTCGAGCTTACCCCTAAAGGCGCTAAATTTGCCAAGCGCGTTAGGGAACGCCACGCGGTTGTTCTTGCGTTTTTAATTGCCCTCGGGGTAGACAAATCCAGTGCCGAGATTGACAGTGAGGGAATTGAACACCATGTCGGCCCAAAAACATTGGCGGCAATGAAACGATTTTTAATACTATAGGTTGGTCGTCTTAACCCATATCTCAATTGCGATAGTGTTGTTTTTGGCAATGAATACAATTTGAGGAACCAAGCAAGTGCTAGTTCAATCATAAAGCGTGGCTATTGGCAGTCGTTTGTGCTGAGTTCTCTTATAGATATCCACTATTTTCTGATGGATGTCTTCTGGTACGCTTTTGCCCTGCAAGAAATCATCGATCATGTCATAACTCAGACCCAGCACATGCTCGTCAGTTTTTTGCGGTGCTAAGCACTCAAGATCTGCGGTGGGTATCTTATCCACTACTGAAGTAGGTGCGCCCAGCGCTGCGGCCAACGCCCGCACTTGACGTTTACTGAGACCGAATAGTGGAGCTAAATCGCAGGCGCCATCGCCAAATTTGGTATAGAACCCAGTAATGTTCTCTGCCGAGTGATCGGTGCCAAGAACTAAACCGCCGAGCATACCAGCGATCTCATACTGCACAGTCATACGTGCCCGCGCTTTAACATTGCCTTTGGCGAAATCGAGCTTTACCTCGGTCTGACCCGAGAGGCCGACGTTGTCTAATGTGCCACATACCTGTGCATGGATAGCGTCCGCTGCGGGCTTTATATCGACCGTAAGGCGTTGGCTTGGGGCGATAAAATCGAGTGCAAGTTGGGCATCACTTTCATCTTTTTGAGCACCATAGGGTAATCTCACAGCCATAAACTGAAAGCTTTCACTACAAGTTTCTCTATTTAGCTTTTCGATAGCTAGTTGCGCCAACCGGCCGCAGGTAGACGAGTCCACACCGCCACTGATACCCAAGACCAGCGCCGTGCATCCGGTTTCAGTGAGTTTGTCAGCTATGAATTGTACGCGTCTATGAATTTCATAATCGCTGTCTATTTCTGGGAGGACGCGCATTTCGGCTACGATTTTTTCTCTGTTCATATATTCCTTGGTTTAAACGAGTATCCTTTAATAGCCTAATGACAATTACTCTGTCTCTCGTGCTTCACAGGGTTCACGCATGGTCAGACGGTCCGCTACACTCTTGATTGAGGCAAAAGCGCCAGCGACAAAGGTCGACGGCTCTGGCGGGCATACTTTACTCATTTCCGCAGCATTGTATGTCCGGTTATAAATATTACGGGTGTCAAAAGCGGGTGGTTCAGCGCGGGATATCATGCCCAGCGTGATCTTGCTTAAAAACGAATCGCCCTTTGACAGCATGCGTGCATTAAAATCAAAGGTGCCGTTTTTATCAAGTTGCGGATAGTCGGGATAATTAGCCGCCATGACCCGAACAGCATTAGCCGACAAGTCCTGCATATCTAACATGAAATAAGCTTGCGCGGTAACGGCTAGCCCGTCGGGTACCGCAGGGGTGAGTTGAAACTGCTCGATCACATAGCGCCCGCGGTTAGCGGCGGCTAAATAGGCCCCGCGGGAGAAATAGTAATTGGCGGCATGGATTTCGGCACGCGCTAAGCCGTTGCGCAGATTGACCAGCCGCGCGCGCGCATCGGCCGCGTAAGGGCTCTTTGAAAAGCGTGCAATCAATTCAGTGAGCGTGGTGAAGGCACTGCGGGCGGTGCCGATATCGCGCATGGTGTTGTCTGTCGGTAAAAAACTGTCGAAAAAGCCCGATGTTTGTGAGATTTCAGACAGCCCTTTGACATAAAACGCATAGTCGACATTGGGGTGCTGTGGGTGGAGGCGCAAAAAACGTTCAGAAGAAGCGATGCTGGCCTCGTAATCGGCCGTTTTATACTGTGCATAGATTAATTCTAACTGGCCCTGCTCGGCGTATTTACCAAATGGAAACTGCGATTCAAGCAGCTGTAAATTGGTCACTGCTACCGACCAGTTACCCGAGTTGAGGCTATTTTGAATTTTCTCGTAAAAATCTTTTTCGGTGTAGCCTGCGGTGTCGTCTTCGACTGATTCGTCATCGCCCCATCCCAACCATGAACAGCCCGAGATCAGGGAAAAGTTTGCAATCAGTAAAATAATCAACGCTTTTTTCATGTAACATTCCTAAGACTGGGCCGAGTGGGCAAATCGCCAACACCAAGCATTTAACCACAGAGCACTATTGAAACCAATCTATCCGCATCGCCGGGTGGTCGCGCAGCCGACTTAACGTCGCCGCGGAGTGGGGATGTCTAAGCACTAGCACTCAACCAGGTAAAAGAGTATAGCCGTGACTCTGAATTCGATCAGTGAACATCAGCAAGATCCACCGCATCATTTCATTGCCCGTGTCGATGATCACTATGCTGGCAGTCGCTTAGACCGGATTGCGGCAAAGTTGTTCGATGAATTTTCGCGCTCGCGCTTGCAGCAGTGGATCAAGACGGGTGAACTTTCGGTCGATAGCCAGCGGCGCAGCGCCGATTATCGCCTCAAAGGTGGCGAAGAGTTAGTGATCTATGCCGCACAGACCCGCGAGGGGGAGTGGTTGGCGCAAGATATTGCACTCGACATAGTCTATCAAGATACCCATATTATTGTACTCAACAAACCGATTGGTCTGGTGGTGCATCCGGCGGTAGGTAACTGGGTTGGCACTTTGTTAAATGGTTTGCTCTATCAGTTTCCGGAGCTTAGAGAAGTGCCGCGAGCAGGGGTGGTCCACCGGCTCGATAAGGATACCAGTGGTTTAATGGTCGTCGCTAAAACCTTACAAGCGCATGCGGCCTTGGTCAAACAACTTCAGGCACGCAGCGTCAAGCGCGAATACGAAGCATTGGTATGCGGCCGTGTTGTCAGCTCGGGGGTGATTGACCGTCCGATCGCACGACATCCGAAGGTGCGCACTAAAATGGCGGTAGTAGAGGGCGGAAAACAGGCGATTACACACTATGCAGTGGTTGCGCGCTATGCGCATCACAGTCATCTTCGGGTGCAGCTTGAAACTGGGCGCACCCATCAAATCCGGGTTCACATGGCGCACATCCAACATCCTTTAGTCGGAGATTCGATTTACGGGGGACGGACTGTATCGCGCGCTTGCGGCAGCTACCCGAGTCATCGACAAGTGCAGCAATTTCCGCGCCAGGCATTGCACGCCGTAGCGCTTGGTCTGGATCATCCGCACACGGGTGAGGAGCTGCGTTGGAGTGCCGCTCTACCGGTTGATATGGCCGATTTGTTGCAACTGTTAAGCGCGGGCAGCGCAACGTGACTGCCTCCCCGTTGAGGCATTTTCTGCAGCCAAAGTGGCCTACTCCGAAGAATGTTAAAAGCGCTATTAGTTTGCGCAGCGGTGGTTTTAGTGGCGGTCTTTTTAGCAGCAACAACCTTGCCACCCACGTTGGTGACAATGCCGATAGCGTTGCGCACAACCGTCGCCAACTGCAGGTAAATTTAGGTCTTCCAAGTGTCCCTCACTGGCTCGATCAAGTTCACGGTGTTGATGTTATCTGCGCCGATGCACCAGCGGTCGGCAATCGTGCAGATGGGAGTTATAGCCGTCGATCAGCGACCGTCTGCGCCGTGCTGACGGCCGATTGCATGCCGGTGTTGCTATGCAATCAAGCTGGTGACCAAGTCGCTGCCGTACATGCTGGATGGCGCGGCCTGGCGGCTGGAATTTTACAAAATGCCGTGGCGAGTTTTGACCAGCCTGCGGAACAAATTCTGGTATTTTTGGGGCCGGGGATAGGTGCCGATGAATTCGAGGTCGGCAGCGATGTTCGCCAGGCATTTATGGCAACGGCTAAAGATACCGCGAGTCGGTTTCTTGTCGAGCGCGCTTTTCGCACCCGCGGGGATCGTTATGTTGCGGATCTCTACGCACTTGCTCGGATCAAGTTGCAATCTGTTGGCGTTGGTCACATCTACGGCGGCAACTGCTGTACCGTATCTGATGGCAGGCGTTTTTACTCCTACCGGAGAGATTTATACACCGGTCGCAATGCATCGCTAATTTGGCTCTGCTAAAGGTTTTTACTGCAGCTTGTTGAGATGTGTCTACAGTGGTAAAGAGCTTGCGTCGCAGTGCCTGTTCCATTAAACTTGCGCACCTCTCGATAGGCTCCATAATCAGGAATGACGAAGTCGCTCCTAGCCTCATCGGTGACCAAAGGCTGGAGTCGGTTATGTACGCGGTTATAAAAAGTGGTGGTAAGCAACACAGAGTGATTGAGGGAGAGACCCTGCGTTTGGAGAAACTTGAAATTGCCACCGGAGAGGTTATAGATTTCGAACAAGTCTTGATGGTTGGCGAAGGTGCCGACGTAAAAATTGGA
>JAPKCN010000157.1 GCA_028822945.1 Porticoccaceae bacterium
GGTAGACAAATCTATCTCGGTAAAATATCCGTTCTGTAATAAACCCGCATTGTTGATCAAAAAATCCACCTGCAGCCCTTTCTGCTGGGTGGCATGAAACAGCGCCTGGGCCGCCTCAGGCTCACTTAGGTCACTGATAATCACGCTACACTGAACGCCGTATTCAGCCGTCAATCGTTGGCTTAGCTGTTCAAGTAGATGTTGTCTGCGAGCTACCAAAATTACGTGATAACCACGCCGAGCCATTATCTTACAGAACTCAAGACCTATTCCCTCGGAGGCACCTGTAACTAGCGCTGTTGGCACATTAGTCTCCTATTATTGATTTTTATAATCGACAAAAATTGGCGATGACCAAGCTCGCGGGCTCTGTGGCGCGTGGCAATCGTCATCGCTGTCGGTACGGTAGTCTCCAAAGCACATATTTGTACCTAGCGTCCGACCCTCAACATCGTAACTTATGCGCAAATTGTCACCATTAATGGTCGCAATAGGCTCCTCAAGCGCCCGCACATAGTAGAGAGCGTCACGCCCTTCAGCAACAAATTCGGGGTCTTCGAACTCGACAGTGCACCCCTTTGGTGACGGTTGGCAGTCAAACACTCGCCAGCTATCTTCGATTAATGGCCCAATCTCTTCACCTGCCAAGGACTGAGGGCGTATCTTTATCACCTCGATACGTTCAATCTGATACCGCGTGTCCGACGGATGGTAGCATTCCCCAAGTGACATTTTTTCGAGATGACGTCGCTCCAGTGCATCGACGACGTAATCTGGACATCCCGACAACTGCTTGAATGAGCCTATCGCCTCGACGCGGAAGCGCGGTATAGTCGCAATTTCAACCGCGCTCCCCATCGGCAGTGAGCTATCGCCTTGAACTATATCGAACCACAGTAGCATGCGATGACCACTTGTTCCATAGACCTCGCGGCGTTGCATTGCGTTCCAGATAGCCTCGCGATCTCGACCCTCGGAATGCACTGCAGCAATCCCACCAACATTTAAAAATGATGTGGTGCGTTCAAACTCGGAGGCAAATATCTTGGCGCTGGCGGGGTCAATCTGATCTGCACGTAACGATTCAGTAGCATATTCGCTGACCACCGCAGACGACGCGAAGACATCGCGCCAAAATGCACTTCTGACACCAGTTGTATCGGTGGTGTTCAATCGCTGGCTCTGCTTAAAACCGTTACCGGCTCTCGCCGAGTGGGTATCGGTCGAACCAATAAAACCCCAGCGATAACGCAATGGGCTCTCAGGGTCGGCGAAATTTTGTAATGCCAAACCAGCTTGCACGGACTTTTTCGGGCGATAATTAAATGCCGGCAAAAAAATATCGCGAGCCTGACCGGCATCCAGCCACTCCTCGGCGGTCTGGCCCGGCACCGTCATAAAACCTTGAACTCCGTCCACCTGAACAAAATTATGACGAGACTCGATAGCTCGAAGCTCGCAATCCGCTGGGTTATTTTCCTCGGCCAAGCAGCGCTTGCGAATAATCTCGCCTGCCTGCCAACAACTGGGTAGATAATTCGTCTGCGGTGCCGGACAAACCCAATCGCCAGCGGCATTTAACGTGCGCGCAGAAAAATCACGGTACTGTTCTGAATTACCGTGACCCGAATAAACTTCGATGAGTTTAGTTTTTTCGGCATCGGTATTCTCTGCCGTAAGTTGGTGCAGCCAGCTCGAATTAGGCGGGCTATAAAAACCCCAGGTAGTGCCGTGGGGCACGACCATAGTTTCAAAACCCCACTCATCCAATTTAGCAAACAGCGCACCTGGCGTCGCAACCGATTCGTAGCAATCAGACGGCAAATCAGGACTGGCGATCTGTTCATCGCAGGGCGGTACGGCTGCCATTTGCATAACCCAATCGTTATACGATGCGTAATAATCGCGATGTCGCGGATCGAGTAACCCGAGCAGTGCAGACTGTCGCGCTGAGCCCGAGCGCGCCGCTACGGTGGCAACACCCACACCCTGAGCGGCAATTGGCCGCGTTGGCAGGAGTTCCGGTTGGTCGTCTTTAAATAGTACATTGTGATGTCCAAAATGGGTCTCGGCAGTACTGCCGACTTGGGTCCACTCCCAACCTACAAACGCGACAATATCTGGGTTCATCGGATCTCCCGCCATACGATTGCAGTGGCGCACCGACTCTATTCCGTCGCGCCATTGACCCGGTGTAAAACTCTCCGCGTGGTCGGTCAAAAAATAAAAGTCTAACTGCGATATAAAGCGCGCATAATCGCAGGCATAAGCTGGCGGATAAGCACCGCTTGCCCCATGCATCATCGGCAAACTGTACATAAAGGCATCTGCCGAATTGGTAGTGTGGACGTGAGTATCGCCAAATAAAATCTGCTTGCCCCCCCGCTGCGCGCCAATAGAGCGCTGGCGCACTACACGATCGGGCAATTTACTATCACTGATGACACGACCGTCTAATGGCGTAGCATCCCACGCTTCGGTCGGATCGGAGAAATACCCGGGTAGCAAACGATAGGCGATATCCGGCGCCGCTCCAAAAAAAAACGCTGTACCAGCAACCGATACCCCGACTATCAAAATTAATATCCGCTGCAACACCCTCAACTCCCTTATTAATGTTTGACTAATCGTCATTTTATGCGTTAACGCTATCGGAATTCATAGGTTAGATTAGCTAAGCATAGATCCATAGCTCCGCACCACAAACCAGTATAGTCCTATCCCACAAAATAGTGCAGAGCACAACTCAGCAGCATAGGCCGTGGCTAATCGATAGTTAGCCAAACCTAGATACACAACCCAGACTATACCAATAACCATCAGTTGCCCCAGTTCTACCCCCAAATTAAAGCCCAGCAATGCCGACCACAATCGATCAGTTGGCAATCCGACATCGACGAATCCAGATGCAAACCCGAAGCCGTGTATCAAACCAAAGGCGATGCACAAAAAGGGGCGTAATTGCATCGTTACATACGAACGGTCGACTAATGATAGATAACTCAGCGTAAAAATCAGTAATCCCACTAGACTAACTAGCGATATCGCCGGCTTGTATAGTTCACTCATCGAAAGTAGCATCATAGCGCCGAGAAGCGCTACAGCTGCGATACCTATACCACGATTAGAGCCATTTCGAAGCATAATATTTTCGGCCGACACCAGCGCAATACTAAAACCAATCAACGCCTCAATCGCTATGATATCCGGTACGACCCAACCTAATACGGCAAGACTGAGGGTGACACTGTGCCCCAGGGTAAACCCAGAGATCATCCAGATCAAAGCGCGCCTGCTAGGTAATAAGAGTAGTAGAGCGAGTACAAATATAAGGTGGTCGATGCCGGCAAGGATATGCAAAACGCCCAGTTGCACGTGTGTCGCCAGTGCCTGCGCAAGCGAGCCAGAACTGCTGTTGCCACCCAACTCGACTGCCTGCCTCTGCCTATCTTCAGTGAATAGGTAATCCATAGGCGCGCGCCCAGGATTGACGATTTGCGCATAGTGAACATGTGATGACGATACATCAAAAAAGCTACCTATCAGCAGCTCTGGTGGCGACCTGTCTAGGATGAGTGGACACTCAAAGCGCGCAGTAACACGCAGGTAACCGGGTTTACTCGGCAAAATCTGAAAATTATAAGACGCTAATAAGGGACACTCATTAGCATCTTGTATTACTTTAATTTTAGACTTTAAGCTATTAATTAATATAACTTCTAGTGAAGATACATTAGACTGCTTAAGTCGCGTTATCTCCCTAGAGGGAACCGTATAGAGCATCTGCAGCTGTTGACTATCTAGAGTCCATAAAGAGAAAGACTGGCTACGATTATGCCCTTCTACCACGCCGCTGAGCAGCGCTGCAATGACAATAAACCAAGCATTTAACGACTTCACTAGCGCCGCCCATAATGAATATCGGCGCTCTCGCGCAATGCCGCCAAATACTCTACTGAGAGAACTTCGAGTGAACTATTGCTAGAATTTCCTGCGGCGCGTCTTTGGATATCCAATCCAGCTAGTTGCGACTCCAAAACAGCGCTGCGCAACTGTGGATTAAAACGCAACAAATCTATCTGAATAGCCCATTGCACCAGCAGCTCTTCCTCGATAAGACGCTGCATAATGAGTTGCCGATCAGCGGTAGTTAGCACCTCTCGTTTATCTTGTAAAAACAGTTTCAGTGCTCGCTGATACTCTATTTGGCTAATTTCAGCCGCATTAACATGCGCCGCTATAGCGTCGTCATGGGCGCTATTGGCCAGCCATCCGTGAGCTTGCAGTAAGCCTAAAAAACTCCCCAGCAGCGATGTCATAACCAGTAACTTTAAAGCTGATGGCCTACAATTTTGTAAGATTGCCATTAGCGTCTATGCCGACCGACAAACTGACTTTTAATCATAGCCCGACGCCATAGATGGTTGAGTTTGTCATCTAGCGCTAGCTCTCGACCACGGCGATGGTATTCACCTACCACACGATCGCGGGCTAAATGAAA
>JAPKCN010000158.1 GCA_028822945.1 Porticoccaceae bacterium
TGCCAATACCTCGGCCGCCTCGATACCGATTGCGCTCTATGAGGCGTTGGCGACGGGTAGGATTGAATCGGGAATGACGATACTGATCGCGACGTTTGGTGCTGGCTTAAGTTGCGGCGCTGGGGTACTGCGTTGGGGGCAACGCATTGAGGTAAAGGGCGAGTCAGAGGCGTCCATTGCTGATTATGACCAGTCGGTGCAGGTGCTCTTAAGTGATAGTTTTAGTTATCATGGCGTTGTCTGTAAATCGCAGTTGGCCAGTAAATGAACGCGGAATTCATTCATCTTAGGCTTCATTCTGAGTTCTCTCTGGTTGATGGCTTGGTGCGTATCAAACCACTTGTTCAGGCGGTTGGCGACCGGGCAATGCCCGCGGTAGCGGTTACCGACTTCACTAATTTTTTTGCGTTAGTTAAATTTTACAAGGCCGCTCAAGCGGCCGGAATTAAGCCAATTGCCGGGGCCGACCTGCGTGTTCTCGATGGAATTGGCGACGGCCACAGCACTCAACTACTTCTTTTAGTACAAAATCAAATTGGCTATAAGAATCTTACCGAAATTATTTCCCGAGCCTATCAGGAGGGCCAGCGTCAGGGTATGCCTTATGTACAACTGGCGTGGCTTGACGGCTGTTCCGAGGGTCTTATCGCGCTTTCGGGCGGCGTCCAGGGAAGTGTGGGCGTGGCCTTGAGTTCTGGTCGTACAGAGGATGCTGAACGCCTACTTAAGATTTTTATGGGTTTATTTCCCGAACGTTTTTATCTCGAATTACAGCGCACTGGCCGGCACGGCGAGGATGACTATATTGAAGCAGCAGTCGTATTGGCTGAAAAACTCAATTGTCCGGTAGTGGCGACCAATGATGTATGCTTTATTGACAGATCTGAATTCGATGCACATGAGGCTCGCGTATGCATTCATGAAGGGCGCACACTGGACGATCCCCGTCGCGAAAAGCGCTACTCAGAGCAGCAATATTTGCGTACCGCTGAGGAAATGCAAGAGTTGTTCGAAGATCTACCCGAGGCGCTTGAAAATAGCGTGGAAATCGCTCGGCGCTGCAATTTGGAGCTACAACTTGGGGAGTATTCGCTACCTGAATTTCCGATTCCCGAGGGCTTGACCGCGAATGACTATTTCAGCCAGTTGTCGGAGCAGGGCTTGCGCGACAGATTAGCTGTGCGCAGCGCGAGTGAGGTTACCGCCGACTATCGGGAAACCTATGCCGCGCGCCTAAAGTTCGAGCTGGATATTATAATTCAAATGGGTTTTACCGGTTACTTTTTAATTGTCATGGATTTCATTTTATGGGCCAAGAATCAGCATATTCCGGTTGGGCCGGGGCGGGGCTCTGGAGCCGGTTCGCTGGTCGCCTATGCACTGCAGATAACTGACATAGATCCATTGACCTATGATTTACTATTTGAGCGATTTTTGAATCCCGAGCGTGTGTCTATGCCAGATTTTGATATCGACTTTTGTATGGAGGGTCGCGACAAGGTCATTTCCTATGTGGCAGAACGCTATGGTCGCGAGGCAGTTTCACAGATTGTGACCTTCGGCACTATGGCCGCCAAGGCGGTGGTAAGAGATGTCGCACGCGTTCAAGGGAAGTCATATGGGCTCGCTGACAAGCTGTCAAAAATGATTCCTTTTGAAGTGGGTATGACGCTGCAGAAAGCCCACGAACAAGAAGCAATATTGCGCGATTTTCTCGAGCAAGACGAAGAGGCAGAAGAAATATGGAGCTTGGCGCTAGAGCTTGAAGGATTGACTAGAAACTGTGGTAAGCACGCTGGTGGTGTAGTGATAGCACCGACTAAAATTACTGACTTCTCGCCGATTTATTGTGACGAGAGCGGTTTAGGAATGGTCACTCAGTTCGATAAAAACGACGTTGAAGAAGCCGGTTTAGTGAAGTTTGACTTTCTCGGGCTACGCACGCTAACTATTATCGATTGGGCGGTAAAAATGATCAATCAGAGGCGTGCAGGAGAGGCTGAAGAAGCGCTTCAGATTGATCATCTCCCGCTGGATGATCAAGCGACTTTTAAACTGATGCAAAGGGCTGAAACTACCGCAGTTTTCCAACTTGAGTCGCGCGGTATGAAGGAACTAATTCGCAAACTTGGTCCAGACCGTTTCGAGGATATCATCGCCTTAGTGGCGCTGTTTCGGCCAGGACCGCTACAATCGGGGATGGTTGATGATTTCATCAACCGTAAGAAAGGCCGTGCCGAGGTAAGTTACCCGCATCCGCAATATCAACACGAATGCCTTAAGCCCAGTCTAGAGCCAACCTACGGGATTATCCTATATCAGGAGCAGGTGATGCAGATTGCTCAGGTAATGGCTGGATTTACACTCGGAGGTGCCGATTTATTGCGCCGTGCCATGGGTAAAAAAGATGCCGCAAAGATGTCTGAACAACGATCTATTTTTGTCCAAGGGGCACTCGAAAGAGGCTATTGTGAGTCGCTGGCCTCGAATATTTTTGAATTGATGGAAAAGTTTGCCGGCTATGGTTTTAATAAATCGCACTCGGCCGCCTATGCCTTAGTGGCCTATCAAACAGCTTGGTTAAAAACGCACTATCCGGCGCAATTTATGGCTGCTACTATCTCGTCGGACATGGACAAAACCGATAAGGTGGTGGCTTTTATTGATGAGTGTCGGGCGATGGGTTTGACCATGCTGCCCCCAGATGTCAACTTTGGTGATTTTAAATTCAGCGTCGACCAAGATGATCAAATTCTCTATGGTCTGGGTGCTATTAAAGGGCTTGGCGAAGGTCCAGTTGGGAGTATTATGTCAGCCCGAGAATCGGGTGGACCGTTTGTCGATATATTCGATTTCTGTGCGCGCGTGGATGCCCGCAAGGTTAATAAGCGTGCGCTAGAGGCACTTATTCGCGCCGGCGCGCTCGACCAGATTGCACCGCCGGGAGAGGTTGGTTTTCGGCGTGCAGTCATGTTGATGGCAATGGATGAGGCGATTAAGATATCTGAGCAACAGGCGCACAACGCCAATAGTGGTATGGGTGATTTGTTCGGCGATTCAATCGCCGACAGTGCAAAAGGTATCAATTATAGTAATTACCCGAATGTGCGCACTCTGACAGCCAAAGAACGACTATCCGGTGAAAAGGAGACGTTAGGTTTGTTTCTAACAGGACACCCGATTGATGAGTACCGAGAGGAATTGCAGCTTATGGCATTAACCTCAATCGCCAAGGCACGTCCAGGTAAAGAGTCTTGCAGCGTTGCCGGTATGCTCATAGGCATCCGAGTTATGAAAAATAAACGCGGCGAAAACTTTGCATTCTTAACACTCGACGATAAGAGCGGTCGCTTGGAGTTATCGGTTTTCGCAGAAAAATTTACTGCTTATCGAGATATATTGGTCAAAGATGCGATGCTGGTCGTTAAAGGGATTGTTTCTGAAGATAGTTTTACCGGGGGACTTAAGATGCTGGCGGAATCTATTCAATCTATTTATTCGGCGCGCTGCGCAAAATTAAAGACGCTAGAACTGCAAATAGACTGCAATACCAATGACTGGGTCGACCGCGTGCAATATGCATTAAATGACTATCGCGAGGGTATTTGTCCTGTCGTGATTGACTATTCGGCAGCTGGCGCGGCGGCGAAGTTGGCTTTGGGTGAAGACTGGCGTATTCAACCGCGAGACGAATTAATAGCTAAATTGCGTGATCAGTTTGGTAGCCATAGTGTGACGCTCCACTACCAGTAAAAAAGATTGTACGCCGTGAGCTAGTGCTCTAGCCGCGCGCTCCAGAAATGTTAGAATGGCTCTTAGTATTGCATAAAGTCCGGTCTCTTATGAATTTGAATTACCTCTCTTTTGAACAACCGATTGCCGAGCTGGAAGCTAAAATCGAAGAGTTGCAGTTGGTCGGTAACGACAATGATCTGAATATTGCCGAGGAAGTTGCGCGATTGCGTGATAAATCGCAAAAGTTGACGGAACGGATCTATAGTAAGTTAACGCCTTGGCAGGTGGTGCAGGTAGCGAGGCACCCGCACAGACCTTACAGTGCGGATTATATTCAACGTATCTTTGGCGACTGGGATGAATTGCACGGCGATCGCCATTTCGGCGATGACACTGCTATCATTGGTGGAATAGGGCGCTTGGATGGTAAACCGGTGATGATTGTTGGCCAGGAAAAAGGACGTGGTGTCAACGATAAAGTAATGCGTAATTTTGGTATGCCCAAAGCCGAGGGTTACCGCAAGGCTTTGCGTCTTATGGAGACTGCCGAGCGCTTTAAAATGCCGGTGTTAACTCTGATAGATACGCCAGGTGCCTATCCTGGGATAGACTCTGAGGAGCGTAATATCTCCGAGGCCATAGCGCGTAATCTAGCGGTCATGTCGCGGCTAAAAACGCCGATCATTTGTACCGTGATTGGTGAAGGCAGTTCTGGCGGTGCACTAGCGATAGGTGTGGGGGACCATCTGAATATGTTGCA
>JAPKCN010000159.1 GCA_028822945.1 Porticoccaceae bacterium
AAGAACGCATTATTGGCATCCATAGGTCCCGAAAACATGCGTCTGAATTCTAGGGTCGCCAGTTCATTATCCAACCGAACAACCTCGATCTCGACTTCCTCAACAATTTCGCTGTCCGCCTCCTCCACTGCCATCTCGAGTAAATCCCGCGTATCAGTGACGCCTAGGTCCAGATTTTCAATTGTCGTAACGATCAACTCAAGCGATGCACGCTCGCGTCCCAACTCTCTTGCTCTTTGGGTATCGTTCCAGACATCCGGCTCGGATAACTCGAGCTCGACCTCCGCTAGGCGATCCTTGCGATTGGCGTAGTCAAAGATACCTCCGGAGCAACTCGGTGCGCTCTTGCAACTCGTCTAAAGCGCTAAAAATTGCATTCACTTCCATACTATATCCTGTGCATTCGTCGCTAATTTAGGCATATTACCGCAGCCATGCGGCGACACCAAGGAATAATCTATGCGGTTGAAAAAGGCGATAGAGAAGCGCAATATAAAGTCGTATTGGATCTTTTGGAGAACTTTCGATATGCGTATTTGGATCTGGTTAGCGGGCGTTTCAACACTGCTTTATTTAGGGTTTTGGCCAACTCCAATAGAACCCACAGATTGGCAAGCACCCATCAACAAGGGCTATGTTAAAGAATTTTCTAGCAACACCCAACTGCAGGCGTTAGAACTTTTTCAACTCGACAACACCGCGGGCCCCGAAGGGCTCGCTCTGGGCGCTAACGGAGTAATTTTTATCTCCTCGGCGGAAGGTTGGATCTTGCGCCATAATCCGCAAACTGGGATTTCTAAGCGCTGGGTAAACACTGGCGGCAGACCTCTCGGCATGGCCTTTGATCAGCACCAAAACTTACTGATCGCCGACGCCTACCGAGGTCTGCTAAGTATCACTCCATCCGGTACCATCGATGTCCTCGCCGACACCGTCAATGGCGTCAAAATAAGTTTTGCCGATGATGTCGATGTAGCCTCCGATGGACGTGTATATTTCAGCGATGCCTCAAGCAAATTTGGGGCTCAGGCGTATGGTGGCACCTATGCCGCCAGTCTACTCGCCACTATGGAGCACGGTGGTCATGGTCGCGTGCTGGTATACAATCCAACCGACCGGTCTACAGCGGTATTACTCGACGGTTTAAATTTTGCCAATGGTGTTGCCGTAGATGCCGCTAGTCGCTTCCTCTTGGTTGCTGAAACCGGCCACTATAGAATAAAAAAATATTGGTTAAGTGGTCCCAATCAAGGCAAAACTGAGATCCTCATCGATAACTTACCCGGATTCCCAGACAATATTGTCCGCGGTCGGAATGGGCGTTTTTGGGTTGGATTGGTAGCACCGCGCAATAAGCTGCTGGACAGCATGTCGAACACGCCTTGGCTGCGCAAGGTGGTGCAGCGCCTACCGGAGCCGTTGCGCCCAAAAATTGTTAACCATGGACACCTCTTCACGATCGATGGTGAGGGCGAAAATATTAATTCGCTGCAAGATCCAAGCGGTTCTTATCATGCAGTAACCGGTGCAATAGAAACCCAACAATGGCTTTATATTAGTAGCCTCCTCGAAGATAAACTAGCGCGCCTTGACCGCGCAACTTTGAAGCTCTAACGGGTTGTCGCGCTCGCGCGACAACTGGCGCTTTAAGAACTGGGCGCTATGATTACATAATCCGTACAATACATATAATACATATAATACATACTAAAATAGACCTCCGGAACGCCATGCAAAAATTCCATAGACGACTCAGACATAGCTTTTTAGACGCTTTTGGCGACACCGATGACGAGTATCTCAGCCGCGTTCAAGCGCGCGCTATAGAGAAGCCAGATCTTGTTAGTCAAAACAACCTATTAGCACTTGACATGGGCTTGGATAAGCAATTTTTAGAAGACTCGAAAACCCTTGATTTTTTCTGCGGCAACTCTGTGCCAGATGATATTCAACCCATCGCGCTAGTCTATTCTGGCCATCAATTTGGTGTCTGGGCAGGGCAACTCGGCGATGGTCGCGCGCTGACGCTTGGCGAGCTCGATATCGCTGGCGAACTCTGGGATGTGCAATTGAAGGGCGCGGGTACGACGCCGTATTCGCGGTTTGGCGACGGCCGCGCCGTATTGCGCTCAAGCATTCGTGAGTATCTTTGTTCAGAGGCAATGCACGCCCTAGACATCAATAGCACAAGAGCCCTATGTCTGATCAATAGCAGCACGCCGGTATATCGCGAATCGATCGAGAGCGCCGCCGTAGTATGCCGCGTCGCGCGCAGCCATATCCGCTTCGGCTCGTTTGAACATCATCACTATCGCGGCCAGACAGATGCGCTCAAAGCTTTAGCTAATTACGTGGTCGAGCGACATTTTCCGGGCGCAGAACAAGGCCGCGACGGCTACCGGCTAATGTTCCACAACGCGGTATTACAAACAGCAAGAACTATCGCAAAATGGCAGGCAGTCGGCTTCTCGCATGGTGTGATGAACACCGACAACATGTCCATCCTCGGCGATACAATCGACTATGGCCCATTTGGTTTTATGGATCATTACGATGCTGCTTTTATCTGCAACCACTCTGATGAACGCGGTCGTTATGCGTTTAAAAATCAACCCTCGGTGGCACTATGGAATTTAAATGCGCTAGCAACCGCCCTGAGTTCACTGCTGCCCTCAGAGATTTTGATCGCCAGCCTCGAGTGCTACGAGCATGAGTATCAGGCGACATTTCTGCAGCAAATGGCTAACAAACTCGGATTTTCCGAGGTCGTGCCCGAAGACAAAAAACTAGTCGATCAGCTACTCTCGCTCATGCAGGCGAATCGAGTCGATTACTGTAAATTTTTTCGCGCGCTGTGCAACTATCATACTGGAGGCGACAACCGAGCGATTCGCGACTTATTCCTGCAACCTCGTGACTTTGACGACTGGTCTGTTAGCTACCGCAAAAGACTTAATGAAGAAGCGCTGGATACTTCGCAACGAGCGGAAAATATGCTTTTAATCAACCCCAAGTTTATACTGCGAAACTATATTGCCCAAGAGGCGATCGATGCGGCGCAAGGTGGCGACTACCGTCTCACTCAACAGTTATTGACGATTCTTCAGGCACCGTTCCAAGATCATACCGAGTTCGCGCATTATGCGGGAACCCCGCCAGACTGGGCCTCAGCGCTATCGGTGAGTTGTTCATCCTAAATTGTCTCCTTAAGTATTTTTTCGAAAAACACGCGAGGGCGTCAAAAAACTCTCGCCAAACTGCATATCTAGTAGCTACAATCAGAGCCAAATCATGCGCTTATTTGACTAAGCTAGCGCAGCCTAACGAGCGAGGCCAACACGTTATCTATGAACTTTTTTAAACATTTTACTACAGCTCTTTGCCTGCTTAGTAGCCAGCCTGCAACAGCCGATATTTTCTGGGCATTTCGAGACGAACAAGGCGACACTAAGTGGCAATATGTAGCTAATTTCTCAAGTAGCATACTGATCCTTGCACTGTCATTCACCGCGCTCAAATTATTTTTGAGTCGTCGCCAAGCGCATCGCTACAACCTCGAACTCGAAGAGACTCGACGACAACTTGAAAATCGCGTAGAAGAACGCACCGCTAATCTCAACCAAGCCAATCAATTATTGCAAAGCAGCAATGCCGCTCTAGCCGAGGAGATCGCTGGGCACCTTCGAACGACTAGTCAATTAGCCTCATCGGAAGCCTATATAACTAGTATATTGTACTCCATGCCACTTATGCTGATCGGCTTGGATAATCAAAACCGCATCACTCAGTGGAATCGACAAGCCGAAAGCGTCAGTGGTCTCGGTGCCGATGAAGTTCTCGGCAAAGCACTTTGGGAATGCTATCCAACAATCTCACTAGCACCAAAACAGGTCGATCAAGCTAGACTCGAACAAAAAACACTCTCCATCAAACATAGCCAGCAAAACCATTATCACTTTAACATTACCATCTACCCGTTACAGGAGCAATTGGAGACGGGCGTGGTCATATTGATCGACAATGTCAGCGATCAAGTGAATGCTAATAATTTATTAATTCAGCGCGACAAAATGTCCTCTATGGGTGAAATGGCTGCAGTTATGGCGCAGGATATTAGTCTTCCACTGAGCGCCAGCCTCAAAGATATTCAGGCCGTTCGGCGCGCGTTGACCGAAGAGTTCGTCGATCCGATCGGATTGAACGAACTCCTCGAAAATGCTCTAATTCGCGGGCAACAGGCCGCCAATGTGATTGAAAACCTACTAGCTTTTTCAACCGGCGGTGGTGGCGAAAAACAATTCTCTAGCATTGCCGAAATTCTCGACTATAGTCTTGAACTAGCAATTAGTCTACTCTCTGCACCCTCCGGTCTGCGCTTTAGAGATATCGCAATAGAACGAGATTACAGTGAAAATCTGGCAACTATTCCCTGTCATATTACTGAGCTTCGACAGGTATTTGTCAGCCTTTTTCGCCACGCCTGCCATTCTTTA
>JAPKCN010000160.1 GCA_028822945.1 Porticoccaceae bacterium
CCGACAGGTACCGCTCCCGCAGCGCAATCCATTCGATGATCACAACCAAAATTAGCGCTGCCTCAGCTATTGCGAAAGTACTTCAGGAACTCACTAGCAAACTTAATGGCTCGGCGGTGCAAGTTCCCACAATAAATATATCACTGGTCGATCTGACCTTTAATGCCAGCCGTGAAACCAGGATCGAAGAGGTCAATCAGCTACTTAAAAGCGCAGCGGCAACTGACCTCTATGCCGTTTTAGACCATTGTGATGAGCCATTAAAATCAAGCGATTTTCACCATTCCTCCTACTCGTGTAATTTTGATGCAACGCAAAAATTCGTCAACGGCTCGTTGAGCAAGATAACGACGTGGTATGACTGCGAATGGGGCGGTTCTAACCGCTTGCTCGACAGTGCGTTAGCGCTGGCAAACAGCGATACTGGAGCACTGGCGTGAAAAGACGCACAAAGATTGTCGCTACGCTGGGACCGGCAAGTAATCAGGCGGAATCAATAGAGGCGCTCATCACCGCCGGCGTAAATGTTTTTCGTTTAAACTTTTCTCATGGCGACGCCGATCAGCATAGTCGGCAAGCGCAGCAAATTAGACATCTTGCAGCGCAGTTAAACACCCCCATTGGCATTCTTTGCGATATGCAAGGACCGAAAGTGCGCATCGGCAGTTTCGGCGACGAGGACGGTATTTTACTTGCCGAGAATGACGAATTTCGTCTCGATAGTGCAACCTCGCCTAGCGCTGGCGACATTCACAGCGTTTACATTGAGCGTATTTATCTGGACGACTTTGCTGTCGGCGACCGTGTTCTTTTCGACGACGGACGCATTGCCATGCAAATTATTTCCAAAACCCCAGAGTCTGCTACCTGCCGCACCTTGACCGGCGGTATTTTGTCGAGCCACAAGGGTATCAACAAATTTGGCGACGGACTATCGGCGAAAGCACTGACCGACAAAGATCGCCGTGACATCAAAACCGCCGCGGCTCTAGGCTGCGATTACTTAGCGATTTCTTTTGTGCGCTGCGCACGCGATATAGAGGAAAGTCGAACATTGCTGAGTGCCGCCGGCAGCAGCGCCCATATCATCGCTAAGATTGAACGCGCAGAAGCGATCGACGAAACGCGACTGTCGGGCATTATTGAGGCTGCAGACGGATTGATGGTGGCGCGCGGAGATCTCGGCGTCGAAATTGGCGATGCCAATCTGGTGGCAGTGCAAAAACATTTGATCGAGATCACCAACAGCTCTAACAAGATCGTCATCACAGCTACCCAGATGATGGAATCAATGATCAAATCCCCTGTTCCGAGCCGCGCTGAGGTATTCGATGTCGCCAATGCAGTACTTGACGGCACCGATGCGGTGATGTTATCGGCCGAGGCCGCGGTTGGCGACTATCCAGTAGAAACCGTCGAGGCTATGACAAGAATTATCGAGGGTGCCGAAAAACGCCCTCTAGCACAGCGCTCGATACACAGAATCGACGAAAAATTTCAGCGTATCGACGAATCGATTGCGATGGCGGCGATGTATGTGGCTAATCATCTTGAATCGATCGCGGCAATTGTGTGTATGACAGAAACAGGCTTTACCCCGCGCCTGATGTCACGCATCAACTCATCCATACCGATTTATGCTAGGGCGCAAAAACCCGGTACCTGCGAAATCATCACGCTCTATAAGGGTGTCAGCCCGATTTATTTTTCCAGTGAAAATTTACAACCCAACGAGGTGAATCAGCGAGCCATCGATACCCTTCGGATGTCTGGAGCCCTCACCGACGGCGATTTAGTCCTCATTACAAACGGTAGGATTACCAACATAGGCGGCCATACCAACAGCCTAATAATTGTCCGCGTCGGAGAAAAGTCAGACGCTTAGCAGCATTTTCGATGTTTTTTTAACGACTACTGCGGGCTGTCTAGCTGCGTGGCAAACAACATATCTGCATCGCGTAAAGCTTTAAACTCTAAATAGTTGCCACTCGGATCGCGGACAAATAGCGTCTTCTGTTCGCCTCGGCAGCCGGCAAAGCGCAAATACGGCTGAATAACGAAAGGCACCGCTGCCTGCTCTAGTCTAGCAACCAAATCGGGGTACTCCGACCAGGGTAAGATAACGCCAAAATGCGCGGCCGGTACCGCCTGGTTATCGACTGTGTTGCTCGCGACTGCCGGATGATCCTCGGGCTCGACGAGGTGCGCCACCAATTGATGACCAAAAAAGTTAAAGTCTATCCAACGCGCCGACTCGCGTCCGGTCTGACAACCGAGAATACCTCCATAAAAATCCCGGGCGCGATCTAAATCAAGCACAGGGAAGGCTAGGTGAAAAATTGCCGATGGGGTGATCATATATTGACCGCACTAATGCGTAACCAGCGGCAACCATGCGCAGCACAGACCCAACTGGCTAGCGCAGCCCTAGTCTTTGAACCACTCGCGCGAGGTAATTATTTTGGCATCCGATAGAGAGCACATAACTTATTGCCCGCGGGGTCGCGAAGATAGGCGAGATACATATTGTTCGGGCTCGCCTCTCGCACCCCTGGCGGGTTCTCACATGTCGTCCCACCATTGGCCAGACCTGCGGCATGCCAAGCATCGGCAGCATCTTGGCCGTCGACGCTAAAGCCAATAGTCGTGCCATTACCGTGACTCGCCGACTGCCCGTCAATCGGCACACTGAGACCAAAAATGTCATCCTCGGAAATATAAAAGCAGCGGCCCATGGGGTCGATAAAACCCGACCTATAGCCGAGAACACCGAGTGTGGCGTCGTAAAACGCTTTGGATTCTTGTATGTCGTTGGCGCCTAGCATGATGTGACTAAACATGATGTCTCCTTAATTTTTTTCGGGGTTTCGTTGCCGATGCCTGAATCACCCATTTGCCAATCATAAGGCAACCGAGACTGCGCATCGCTTTTAATAATAATGCCTTTAAACTAAAGCACAACTCGAATCTACTGCAAAGGTTGACAAAACCTGTCCGTCGCCAACTGAAGCCGACATCTAATCGGCATAAAAGATATCGACAGCCGCCTTAGACTGCTGAAGAATGCCACGCACTGGGTATTCATAGACATCCCTACCCGCCTGTACCTGCGCGAGTAACTCGGATTTGGCAGCGCCCACGATGTGCACCACGATCTGGCGACTGTTGAGTAATCTTGGTAAGCTGAGGGTGATGCGCTGATGCGACGCTTGCGGCGGCGTGATCGCCAAACAATCGATACCAGAGTCCAGATCCAGCCCTCGGGCGAGGTCCGCCGCACCGGGAAACAGCGAGGCGGTATGACCGTCGTCACCCATACCCAGCAGTACCATACTAAAGCGACCCAAGGTGGCAAGCGCTTTAGCACAGTCGCTCTGCCCTTGGTAAGCACTAATAGCCGAGTTTTTGAGCGCGACAAAGCGCGCCGCCGCTGCGCGCTCGATGCACAGGTTGTCGCGCACAAGCCGCTGGTTGCTGTCGGCATGCTCGCCATCAATCCAGCGCTCGTCGGCCAGGGTGATCCACACACGAGCCCAGTCGATCTCGGCGCGCGACAGCGCGTGAAAAAGATCCCGCGGCGTGCGTCCACCAGAGACTACTAAAATTGCCCAACCGGTCTCGGTTATATCGCTGGTAAGCACTTTAGCCACTCGCGCCGTCAACTGCCGATCGAGTTGCTGGCGACTGGCAAAGCGATAGGTACTCATAGCTAACCCTCGTACCAACTACGGCGATCTTTTTCTATCAGGGTTTCGGCTTTCGAAGGGCCCGAAGACCCCGCACCATATGATTTTACCGGCGCATCTGTATCTTGCCAGGCCGCCAACAAACTGTCGCACCAGCGCCACGACACCTCGATCTCATCGCGACTAACAAACAACCATTGATTGCCCTTAATCACCTCAAGAAAGAGGCGTTCATAGGCATCGGCTATTCGACTCTCACCGGAATCGGCAAAAAAGTCTAAATTCAACACCTGCTTTTCGAGACTTAACGGCTCGTTTAAACTCTGCTTTTTAGAGACCATTTCTAACTGAATACCCTCATTAGGTTGCAGTCGTATGACTAGCCTGTTGCTCGCGGTTGCCTGACTACCGGCGAAAATCGAATGCGGGTTATCTTTGTACGCAATAACCACCTGAGTAACCTTCTCGCCCATGCGTTTGCCAGTGCGCAGATAAAACGGTACACCGGCCCAACGCCAATTGTCGACATAGGCGCGCAGGGCGACGAAGGTTTCGGTGCGGCTACTACTATTTTGACTCCCCTCCTCCTGCATATAACCGACCACCGGTTGCCCATTAATCCAACCGGCTGAATACTGTCCACGAATCGCACTTTCGAGCGCGGTATCGGCTGAAATAGGCCGCAACGCACGCAATAACTTTACCTTTTCAGCGCGAATTTCTTCGGCCTCTAACGAGTTAGGCGGCTCCATCGCGACCATGCATAGCAACTGCAATAGATGGTTTTGGACCATATCTCGCA
>JAPKCN010000017.1 GCA_028822945.1 Porticoccaceae bacterium
CCGACAACAGTTACGTGCGTGCGCAAATACAGTTTGATATCAGCGATGATATGGATCTCAACCTGACCTACGGCAGCTGGAGCGATACTGCAAACGGCGCGGGTGACTTTGGGCACAAAGTGCTCGGGGTACCGGTCAACCCGGCTACACGTGCAACTAACGGCTTTACTGGTATCCTCGACGATCGTGCTGGGACGCGCGATGGTTGGCAGGGTGGAAAATCCAAAAACGGCAAGTTCCCGGTTGATCCAAGTGCCGGCGTAACTGACAACCTGCGCACGGTCACTAATGATTATCGACCGAACCGCGATCTGGAGGAGGACTCAATTACCTTGAGCTTTAACTGGAGCCTCGGCTTTGCAGATTTAAAGGTTAATGCGGGCAGCTACGACTACGAGGGTTACAATATCCTGGATGGCGATTTTTCTGTTGCTGGAACCTACGATCCGGTCGGCGAAGACACAACGGGGGGTTGGGCTTCAGGTGAGATCAGAACGTCTGATTCTACCCAAGTTGATATCAATTTAAGTTCGACTGGCGACAGCCAGTTGCGCTGGACTGTTGGATACTTTAACTTCAGTGAAGATGCCAGTTACAAGTGGATCTTCGGCGACACTACCGCAGCCGCACCGCAGTCGGTAGCGTGGGCATCATGGTTGCACGGCACCGAGTCTACCGCTGATTCATCGGCATTCTATGGCCAGGCAGAGTACGACATCACTGAGGACGTAACCCTAACCGCAGGTGCTCGCTACAGCGATGATGAGCGCACGTCACAAGGTCTAGTCGTCGATAAATCGACTCTGGCCGGAACAGCGCGCCCTGGACACTTGTCTAGCAGCGCCGAGAAAAAAACCGGCGACGATACGCACTCCGACTACCGCTTAGCACTGCAGTACAATGTATCGGAAGACATTATGGTCTTTGCATCCGCCAGCACCGGCTATATCTCTGGTGCTGTGCAGCAGGGCACCGGCGACTTGCTCGACTCGAGTGAGAACGACGCCCTCGAAGTTGGCGTAAAAAGTACTCTGATGGACGGCAGTATGCAACTCAATGCAACCTACTTCGACAGCAGTTACGACGGGCTGACCACCAGCCAGTTATATATTGTTCCGGGCACCGACCTGTTTGGATCTCGCACTGTACCGGGTGGCGGCATGGATTCGTCAGGTCTTGAGATCGAGATGGTATGGCAGGCTAGCGACAAACTCCGCGTCACGTCGGCGATTACCTTTGATAATTCTGAGTTTACTGCGTTTACAAAAGCCTATAAGTATACTGAGACCAATGGCAACAGCCGAATTACGGTACTTGATGGCGGCGGTAAATCTATGGATATGTCGGGACTCGATACGCCATTTTCGCCAGATGTAAGCGGCAATTTAGCAGTCACGTATCAAATAGATATGGGTTCCAATGGAACAATCGTACCCGGCATCTTCATGTACTATTCTGATTCGTACAACACTGAAACGATCCAGTATTTCTGGTCGGAGCAGAGTAGCTTTACTACCGTTGACCTGAGTGCTACTTGGTATTCCGCCAGCGATTCATACTCCATACAGGCGTACATTAACAATGCCACGGACAAAGATTACCTGACCGGTAGTGATACCTTTAGCAACGAGCGCGCTGTGGTGCAATTTAACGATCCACGCACCTGGGGTATACGGGCTTCATTTAACTTTTAATTGTCAAAACTTACTGTTTGAAAGTAAAAAAAGGCAGTATTATAAGCCCCGCACTGGCGGGGCTTTTTTATGCCTATCTGGAAAATACCATGCTGACACCTGACACCCTACTGAGCCTTGCCATTGCCGATTATCGCGCGGGTGCGTTGGCCGCTGGCGAAGTAAAATTTAGAGCATTTTTACGCCATCGGCCAACGCATGTGATGGCGCTAAATATACTCGCAATAATGTGTCTTCGCAGCGAGCGCTTTGACGAGTCTATAGCGTTGATAGAAACAGCTCTCAAGAGCAAACCCGAGGACCATCAGGCGCTTGCCAACCTCGCCTTGGCAAAACATAAAATCGGCGATCTAAAGGGGGCCATAAGGCACCTCGAGAAATCGCTGTCGATTGTGCCAAAAAACATCAATGCACTGAACAGCCTCGGCAGTCTACATCGCGACACCGGCGCAATTAATCAGGCGCAGCGATGTTACCGAGGAGCTTTGGCTATCGACCCCGAGCACGTCGATAGCCTATTAAATAGCGCAATAGTCGAACGCGCTCAGGGCAACTTTAATGACGCTTTACAACATGCCTTAAAAGCCGTTCAAATCGCCCCCGAGCGCGCCGAGGTCAGCTACCAAGTAGCGAGCAGTTATACGGCTATCGCGGATTATCCAAAGGCCATTGAGTGGTATCAAAAATCCCTGCAAAAAAACTCGGCGCAGATCGACACCTGGATCGGTCTAATCGATGTTTTACGCGAAGCTGGTCGCGTTGAAGCGTGTCAGCAGACCATCGATGCGTTACGCAAGCGCATGCCTGCATGTCAACAGACGCACTTTGCACAGGGGTTACTAGACCAGCAGTGCGGCAATCCCTCTGGCGCGGCTGAGCAGTTTTCGCAGGCAATCGCCGCTCAGCCAACGTGGTCAAAAGCGCATTACTACCGATTGCAACTCAAGGGTCGCGTCAGCGTACCCAGCGAACTCGCGCAGATTGATGGGCTGCCGCACACTGGCCATTTTGAATCGGACGTATACCGACATTTCGCCCTAGCCACCGCGCACCAGCAACGCGGAGATCGCGATATGGCATTTGAAGCATGGCTGGCTGGCAATGCACTAAAAGCCCGACAAGGGAGTTTTGATGTTAGCTTGCGAAAAAACCTTTATCAAGCAGCAGCAGACCACACCAGGCAAGCACTCGATGCGACTGTCGAGATGCCGGCGGCGGCTAACTGGCGACCGCTTTTTATTGTTGGTATGCCAAGATCCGGTACGACATTGGCTGGCCAGATTCTCTCGAGCCACTCCCAAATCAATGGGCTAGGAGAAACCAGTGCGGTGCACAATATGACCTTGCGAGCAGTCGCCTCGACTGGCCGACCATACCCAGAAGCTATTGAAGCACTGACACAAGACGACCTGCGCGCGTTTGCTGAGGCGTTATTAGCCGAGTATGAAACTGACCGTGCTCGGCTTTGTACACTCGACGTGACACCAACTAACTTTCAGCACCTTGGATTGCTTGCGCTGGCACTCCCGCACGCACGATTTATTCACTGCTGTCGTAATCCGATAGATACCTGCTTTTCGATCTTCAAACTACCGTTTCCCCAAGGCCAAGATTACGCCCATGATTTGCGATATCTCGGACAGCAATACCGCGCCTATTGGCAATTAATGCAGCAGTGGAAGGTCCTCTTCGGCGAGCGCATTTATAGCTTGCATTACGAAAATATTGTCGTCGATAGCGAGGCACAAATCGGCCTTTTATGCGATTTTTTAGACCTACCATTTGAGTCAAGCATGTTGCAGTTTTATACCGCCAAAAATTTGGTGCGAACACCCAGTGCCTCGCAAGTTCGCCAGCCGCTATACTCGAATTCAGTAGCCGCATGGCGACCGTATTCAGATCATCTAAAACCGCTCCTCGCGGCACTTGGCGACCTTGCAAAGACATGATCCGAGACCGCGGTTATTGGGCCGCCGTGAAGCAATTTTAGCCTATTTCTCGATTACCTTAGCTACGTACCAGCCAATGCCCAAACTGGCGCTCTCCGCGTCACTACGACGGTTTTTTAGGCCGTCAAGTCACCCATTCGGGTCTGCCGATGGTATATTCTAAACGTGTTGCCTTGTATTTGGCGAGCCACGTTATACCTAAACTTAGTCTTCAACGCATGGGCGCACTTTAGTTGATATCAGGCCGCAGTCGCGCCGTAAAAAACATAGCATATACATGCGTAAAAATACTGAATTTGTGCCTGTGAACGGCATTTTAGAGGCCCTTGAATGACGCTAAAAATGCTCTCCCTAATCGGCCTACTGGCAGCCGCCAGCAACGATCTTGGCGCACCCCCTAGCCACGCCAAGACCACGGTGCATATCCAGCGCTCCGCACCATCTAGCTCCGTTGCAGCGGGCTTTATCGGCCGCCAAAAAAACCCCTTGGCATACCCGCTGGCTGATTTGAAGCGCGAGGTTTTAGTCTTCAAAGTCGATGGTTTACGCCAGTACGCACTGCTGCTCAAACCACGCGGCACACCCCCACGATCGGGCTGGCCAGTGGTATTATTTAACCACGGTTTTCATCCAACGCCACACGACAACGGCCGCCGCACCGAAGATGGCATCAGCGACCGCCCAGGCGACTATTACCGGCAAATACCACAAACCATCGCGCGCGCTGGCTTTTTAGTTGTGACCCCAGACTACCGCGGTCACAACGACTCAGAGGGTAGCGAATTTACCCTGCGGGGCGATTCGCCAGCTTGGTATGCACGCGATGTGCAGGGTGCCTTTGCAATCGCCGGTACGCTCGACAACACCGATCTCAAAAACGTGTTCATGCTCGGCCACTCAATGGGCGCCGCGGTCACATTGCGCGCAGCCGCCGCGCTAGGCGACAGAATACGCGGAGCAAGCCTGTGGTCGGCAGCGCTCCCAAAGCCGGCCAACCCCTCAGCTACATCGGGATATTTATCTACGTACAACCAGCAGGATGGCCCAAATGCACAGCCAATTGACCTGTCTGCGCTGATCTGCGAACTTAATATCCACCATGCCAGTGGCGATCCAGTGACTGCGATTGCGACCTCGACAAACTTAGTCGAGCAATTACAGCGCCGCCAAAAAGTAGTGACCCTGTTTACCTACGACAGTCCAGATCACCTGTTTACTGACGCCAACTTGGCCAGCGCGCTGGCCCGCGACATAGAGTTTTTCCGCCGCATTGTCAGTTTCGGTGAGCCGCCACAGCAAGACGCTAACGCACCTCTTCCCCACTAAACAGGGCAATGTCTCGGGCGAGCATAACGGCCCGACCATCGACCGTCCCAGCGGGCGAAAACCACCGCTGGGAACTCACCGATAAGCGATGATTAGTCCCCGGATAAACAAAGTCGCGCAACTTGCCGCCAGCGGCATTGACGCGTGTTGCCAGATCGGCATTCCATGCCGGCGGCGAGTAAAAATCTCTGTCGGAGTGATGCAGATTAATTGGCTCGGTCAAATACTGCTCGGCGTGATAGCCGCCAATTCGCTGAAGCTGACGCGCCAAGCCCGCTGCATGAATAACCTCGAGAGAACCCTGATCGTCGCGCGCCAAGCTATAAGTGATATCCGCTAGGTCGGCAATTCCGGCGCGGTAGCGCGTATACATATCGGTATAGGTTTTACGCAGTGATGCTTCGACCGTGGGCAATTTCCAACTATCTGCCTGCCAAGTCCAATCGGACGATGATGGGTTGACGATCCAGTCGCTTGGGTAGGCGAAAATAAAATCTGCATTGCGCCTGCCGTCCTCGGCGATCGCGCTGCCGTTCCAGCGACCATCACCGGCGGTAAAGGCCATCGCGGTATCTTGCATCGGTCCATAAAGAGCCGCCTGCTCTAGACGCGACGCGAAGCATCCAGCCCAGATCGATGCGGCATGTATAGGCGTGGCCAGAGTACTATTTTCGCCGGCGACTGCCAGCGCCGTAAGCGCCACATCGCCACCCTGAGAATAACCGGCGAGGTTGATGCGCGCAGGATCGAGGCGCAAAGCGAGCTGCGATTCACGCCCCCATGTCTGCCAGTCAACGCGTTCGAGAGAGTTCAGGCCGGCGACCAAATTGAGTACATCGATGGCATAAAAAATTGGTGATAGGTAACTGCGATTGTCCCAAGCGCGCAAAAATGTCAGTCCATCTGCGGCGCGCCCAGAGACCGTGCCATGGCCGCGAAGTCCCGGCGTCAGCACCACGAAGCCCGCGTCCACATAGGCCTCGATAATCGCCGCCGCCACAGACGCCTTATTGAGTTCAAAACCATACGTCGGTGCTGCTTGCTCGCCGACCCATCCATGCACGAATACCACCGATGGATAACCGCCGCTCGGCGGCTCTGTGGATGGCATATCAATCCTTAGGTAAACCGCCAAGCCGTCGGAGAGATAGCCGCCGAGATAGCGCTGATGCCCACCTATGGCACTTGCCGGCGCAAGAGAATGCTTTATGTAAATGTTTGTGGCATAGGAGCGCTGGCGCAGAGTTTCGATCGATAATGCCTCGAGCGAATCCAGCGTTGGCGACGACCAGCGCGCAAACGCCGGTTCGCTCGCCGCATGCTGCGTATCAACAGCGGTCCATGTTCGCCCATGGCAGCCACCAAGTGATGCCAGCCCAGCCAGCCAAAAAGCCATAACCGCGAAGTGGCGTATCGCCGGCAGCAAAGCTATCGATGTTATTCGACGGCAGCGCTCCTGCACGTCCTGCGGTAAGGTGCGTGTGTAAAGAGGCCTAACAAACATCGCAGAACCGCGCATCACATCAGTGGACGGCCGCCATCAACCGGAATAATACAGCCGGTATTAAAGCGCAGAGTGGTCGACAGAGCGATCGCGGCAGCCGCGACATCGGCGCCACTGGCTATCCGCCCGAGAGGCGTTTTGTCGACTTGCTGTTGCATATAGGCTGGATCCGCGCGACTGGCATATTCGCCAGCTACCCAGCCGGGGGCAATGCTGACCACGCGAATCTTAGGTGCCAACGCGCGACCTAGCGATTTGGTCATAGAGTCGATTGCGGCTTTCGAGGCACAGTAAGCGATACTGCTACCGACCGCCGTGGTGCCAGCTATCGACGAAATATTAATGACCAATCCATCGCCACTAGCGGCCAGAAGGGCTCGAAAAGCTCGCACACAAGCGAACGAGCCGCGAAAATTAGTCGCGAATATTTTATCGATATCGGCGTCTTCGAGGGCGTCGAGATCGACGTGGGGCACGACTTTCGTGACCCCGGCGTTGTTCACCAAGATGTCCAAACGCCCGATGTCTAACCTGATCTCGGCGGCCAGCGACTCAAGTGCAACGCTATCCAAAACAGGCATATATTTGGCTACATGCCCGCCACCCGGCATCGCCGCACAGAGCGCACTAGCGCTCTCTAACGAGCTGTTATAACCGGCGATTACGGTTGCGCCAGCGTTCGCATAAGCCGCAGAGATCGCCGCGCCAATACCGCCCGCAGCACCACTTATCAAAACCACTTTTCCCGCTAGTTGATCTGTCACTCGCGTACCCCGGTGTTATTGCTTGTTGCCGTAGCGCGTCACCCGCAAATCTGCCTGCGCCTTGTGCGCGGCAAAGCCCTCGAGGTCGCAAAGTCGCGAGCAGTACTCGCCGATCTCTACTGTAGCTTCGGCCGTCACCCGCTGATAGGTGCAGGTTTTGATAAACTTTCCGACCCATAAACCACCGGTGTAGCGCGCGGCCTTGTTAGTTGGCAGAGTATGGTTGGTTCCGATGACCTTGTCACCATAGGCGACGTTAGTTTCTGGGCCGAGGAATAACGCTCCGTAGTTGGTCATATTATCTAAAAAATAATCGGGGTCGCGGGTCATCACCTGAACGTGCTCGAATGCCAGATCATCGGCTACCTTGACCATCTCGGCGTAGCTATCACATACGATTACCTGACCGTAATCGCGCCACGCTCGGCCGGCGATATCCGCAGTGTCCAAGGTCTCTAGTTGCCGATCGACCTCGCGCATTGTGTCGCGCGCTAGTTGCTCGCTATTAGTCAGCAGGATCGCTGGCGAGTTCGGGCCGTGCTCGGCCTGACCCAACAAATCAGTCGCTGCCATTTCGGCGTCGCAGGCAATGTCGTCGGCAATAATGAGTGTCTCGGTCGGGCCCGCGAGTAAATCAATACCGACGCGTCCAAACAGCTGCCGCTTGGCCTCGGCGACAAACGCATTGCCAGGACCGACAATCACATCAACCGCGTCGATCGTTTCCGTCCCAAGCGCCATGGCACCCACGGCTTGCACGCCGCCAAAGCAATAAATCTCGTCGGCACCCGCCATCGCCATAGTGGCGATAATCGCCGGCATGGGTTTACCGTTGAACGGCGGTGCGCAGGCAATCACGCGTTTGACACCGGCCACCTTGGCTGTGGCAACACTCATGTGAGCAGACGCTACCAGCGGGTATTTGCCACCGGGGATATAGCAGCCGACGCTGTTGACTGGGATATGCTTGTGGCCTAAGACCACCCCCGGACGGGTTTCGACTTCGACATTTTTCATTGAATCGAGTTGAATCCGCGCGAAATTTATGACCTGCTCTTGTGCAAATTTGATATCGTTGAGGGTCGCCTCGGGTAGAATGTCGATACATGCTTGAATCTCGCCGTCCGACAAGCGAAAACTCATCGGTGACCAATCGTCAAATTTTTCCGATAGCTCGCGCACATGATCATCGCCGCGCTCGGTGATCCCCTGCAGGATGCCCTCCACCACCTCTCTAACCCGATAGCTTGTCTCGAGCGCCTGTTCTTCCGACATGCCCTCTTTTAATTTAATTGCCATCTATGTATTCTCCGCGTGAGTTTGTTATCTGAGTTAAGAGTTACCTGATATCTAATCTAGGCATTATATAAACTAAGTGGTGTACGAACTACACGGTGTGTGGTGCGTGAGCAAAGTATTTTATGAGCCAAACGTTCTCTGGCCATTGTATTGTCTGAGTTACAGAGTACCTCCGCTTACTCGTATACTTACCACATCGCCAACGATATTATTTACAAATGACTTCGGAGTCAATTTTAATCGGCAGTCTTTTGATCAGCGATTTCTCAATTCCATTTTGTCCGGCACCGCTTGCGCTGGCCCACAGTGCCAAAATACCGCGATTGTCGACCCGCCGTAAAGTTGGACGGCTTGAGTTACTTGGCTCGCGCCTGTAAGAACCGCACTTGCCATTAGCGCCTAATGCGCTTGCACAAGATGCCATTTAAAAGGCTTTCTTCTAGTCGCGTGCTCGATGCCCTAGGTCTATCCGCGCACTAAATCTGCAGCAGCACTTGGCGATGCTGTGCCACACTAAGCCAGTGAGTATTTCATACTCCTCCCCATCAACCTCTCGACAACGGACCGGCAGCAAAGCCTAATAGCCTGTGCTATAAACCCGCGCAGACGCCATCGCAATGTCTACTAAAATCGCGATGTGCCAAGCCACTAAGACAAGATGACACAAAATATATATTTGTACTCCGTATGCAAACGTCATTTAAAGCGCTAATTACAATAAATTAGGAATTATTAACGGGCGCTAAAAGCGACATTATTAACCGTAGTGACGTGAATAAAGAGTTATCTGTCAGATATTTACTGCCATATCATTCTATAATTTGGGATCCATTTAAAAATTGCAGTAGCGAGCTACATATAGTTATAAGCGATTTACGTTTGAGAATTTATTGCATTCGGAGTCTAAATGTTTTAAGTTAAATGCAAATGTCAATGCTGTCTGTGTCACACGCTCAGTTGTCTTTTTGCACAAGAACCCGACCATGATTACACCTAACAAACCGGCCGCAACAACCCTTGAGCAAAGGATCATTCGTTTTGACGACTTTATCCCATGCACCACAGCATTTATTGACGCGCGTACCCCCGGTAGTGACAAAAAAGAGAATTTCTGTCTGATTGGTGGCGGTGTCACCGAGAACCCTGGGCAAGTTGTGCATATCAACATTCCCCACGGGTTCGACATCGGCGCTGCGCGACAACCACACGGCTGTAAAAACTCGCACCACAGCCACGATACCGAAGAAGTATTTATTGTGTTTTCCGGCGACTGGAAATTTACCTGGGGTCAGGAAGGTGAAGATGGCGAAGTGGTGCTGTCTGCCGGCGCAACTATTTCAATCCCCACACAAGTATTTCGCGGTTTTGAAAACGTCGGCGCCGACAGCGGCTTTATGTATGCGGTCTTGGGACTCGACAAATCTGGCAGTGCCGGCCAGGTCATTTGGGCGCCCTATGTTTTTCATAAAGCCAAATCCCACGGTCTAATTTTGCTCGAAGATGGCCGTTTAATCGATACCGTAGCGGGCGTCGAGGTGCCAGATGACGCCCGCGAGTACACACCTATATCGCAGCAGCGTGCAGATAGCGACTTTCATCGTATGAACGTCGCCGAAATGGCTGCATGTATCGCCAACAGAGATCAACTCGACAGCCTCGCGAGCGGCGGGTTGACTCAGCTCGGCGGGGTTACCGAGCGCGCCGTTATCGGCTGCGCCAACCCCACCGAAAATATCGGCGGTGGTAAAATGGCCTGGGAGCATGGCTTTCAAGTACGTCATCTGAGTATGCGATCAGGCGCACAAATTCCACTTCATAGACGCCGCGAAGAAGAAGTAGTGATTGTTCAGCAGGGCGAGTTGACGATTGATATCGACGGCCGCAGCGCCACCCTAGCCGCTGGCGATGTCTTCACCGCTCCGGTCGATCAGCCACGCCGCTACCATAGTCAGTCACAGAAACCACTCGAGGCGTTTATCGTGCGCCGCGGCAATCATCCGGTCGCCGCAGAATTTCTCTGATTGCTGCGACCCAAGAGGCCAGCAGCAGGTCTATCGACAGCACATTTTTAACTCAGTAGATATATACTTAGCCTATGAAACGACTACAGCACCACTACGACAGCGCACCGCCGACCCCATCGAACGCCGATGCGCAAACCCCAGCAATGCGAGGCTTTGACGCTGAGTTTCAAGATCTTGTCGATTACATATTGCGCATCACCTACAGAATTTGGGAAGGTAAGCAAGTTGGGTTATGTTACGACTACTACTCTGCTGATTGCCCGGTTTATACCCTTTCGGGGGTCACAATAGGCGCCGGAGAAGTCACCCAAAATACCCTAGCAACCCTGGCCTCGTTTCCCGATCGAAGCCTCAATGCGGTGAATATTATCTGTGGCGGCAACGATATCGACGGCTTCCACAGCTCCCACCTCATCAGTAGTCACATGACCAATCTAGGCGACTCGGACTGGGGTCGGGCAACCGGCCGCCAAGCGACTATTCTGGTCATCGCGCACTGTATTGTAAAAGACAATCGGGTGATTGAAGAGTGGCTGGTACGCGACAATTATTCGCTCGCCGATCAGTTAGGTCACGACCCCCATGAAGTGGCCAAGGTATGGGCCACCAAGCCTGTGTCGCGTCGATTAAATGACTGGCGCAGCGGAGAACTTACGCGTTTGCGCGAGCAAGTAGTGTTCGATCGGGTTGTCGCTGGCGCAGACGCAGAGAGTCTGGTGCGCGGTAGCCTGCAAAACATCTGGAACGCACGTATGGTAGGCGATGTCTATCAGTGCTATGCGGCTGACGCGCACCTTCAGGGTGTCTCTGGCCGAGACCTTTATGGCCACAACGCCATCGCACGATTTTATACAGATATACTCGGCACCCTCTCCGATCTTAGATTTTCGGTAGATTACACCTGCCAAAAAGACAGATTATCGGCCACCCAAGCTGCCGGCGTGGATCTGGCCGCTCGATGGAGCCTGTCTGGCGTGCATACGGGTAATGCCCTGTACGGCCCGGCCACTGGTGCGACTATCTTTATCCTTGGCGAGAGCCACTACCATATTGTCGATGGCCTGATCGTCGAGGAGTGGAACATCTTTGACGAACTCTCGGTACTCGCCGAGGTTTACCGCGCGCGCCAAGCCGCGGCAGACGCGGCGTTACACACGCCATAAGTACCGCCATGCCATCAGCCGAGCGCGCCGACATAACGATTAACATTTGCGATGCTCACCACCACCTGTGGGATTTATCCGCCGTGCGGTACCCATGGCTCGACGCACCCAGGGGAACTCGCCGTTTTTTTGGTGACCCGAGCCGTATCCAGAAAAACTATCTTCCCAGCGACTTTTTTGTCGATATCCAGCGCTTGCCGGTGACCCAGAGTGTGCATATTCAGGTCGGTGCCGCGCCCGACCACCAGCTCGCAGAAACTGCCTGGGTTCAGGCGCAAATCGACCAATCCTCGGCAGTGCTCCCCAGCGCTATGGTGGCCTTCGCCGACCTTACATCGGGCGACCTAAGCGCAGAACTCGACCAAATTCAGAGCTTTCCTGGGGTTCGCGGCGTCCGTCAAATCGTTGGTCGCGCACCCGACGAAGACCGCGACACCGGCAGCGGAGCATTGCTCGCAGACCCGCGCTGGCACGCGGGTCTGCGAGAGCTAGAAAAGCGCTCACTCAGATTTGACCTGCAGTTGATTCCGGCGCAGATGGCCGCCGCGTTTGAGGTTTTTAAGCACTTTGAAAAACTGCCAGTCGCCCTATGCCATTGCGGCTCGCCATGGTTTTTAAACCCACGATATAATACCTCACAAGGCTTTGACATGTGGCGCTGCGGGCTAAAAAAGCTCGCCTCACTACCCAATATGCACTGCAAGATTTCTGGCCTTGGCATGTTTAATCAGTCTTGGGATCACCGCGCTGTAAAAATAATATTCGACACGGTACTCGAGATATTTGGCCCGCAGCGTTGCATGTTTGGATCGAACTTCCCGGTCGACAAACTGCACATCGACTACCAGAGTATTTGGCAATGCTACTGGCAGCTTTGCAGCGAGCTAAGTAAACCCCAGAAAAGGGCAATGTTTGCGCAAAACTGCCAGCGCTTTTACGCACTTTAAATAGCCTATCAGACGGCTCCTAAGTGTTATTCAAACAGGTTATCGGTCGGTTTTTAGTTACCTGACGCGCACCTATCCGCGAGTTTTGGCGTAGTCAGCCGCCGAGCGTGCCAAACCACCATAAAAACAGTAGTGTCAGCACAAAGAATGCTGGCAATGTCCAGACGATCGGCTCGACTTTACCAGGCACTAGATACCAGCCATCCTCGAGCATGTCGCGCCCCTCTCGCTGGTACAACTCGATCTGCCCGCGCACAGTTTGGGGATGCCACTCGTCTGTCTTACCATTTAACGCTAAACTCACCGCCCAGGCCACACCTATATTGATAACACTGCTAATCACCACATACCAAGGCCAAGCAATCACCGGGCGATCGATACCGGCAAGCGCCCAGAGGCTGTCCACTGCCGGTTGCAAAAGCCCGAGTGGGGCAAAGATCATCAGTCCGAAAAAACCAGCCGCCACGCCGATTAAAAGCCCTTTTTCGGTGACATGCTTGGAGAAAAAGCCCATCGCAAACATGGCTAATTTAGCGCCCACCAAATATGCACTGACCTTGGATAGCACTTCAAGGATCGATCCGGTAGTTCCAGCGAATGCGATCGCGAGCGGAATAATAGCCAGCCCCCAGAAAATGGTAAAAACCCGCGAGGTCAGTAGATAGTGTTGTTCAGTGGCGTTTTTGTTAAAAAACTTTTGGTAAAAATCGGTTACCGATACCGTCGACAATGAATTCAGTGCCGACGATGTACTGGACATCGACGCCGACAAAATCGCTGCGCCGATGATACCGAGTAGGCCGGGTATTGCCAGCGATTTTGCGAAAATCAAAATAATCGCATTCGGCTGATCAAACGGCTCACCGCGGTAGAAAACAAACAGTAGAGCACCGATTAAAAAGAACACAAAATACAAGAAGAACGCCGCAAAGCCCATTAGCATATAGGCTTTTTTTGCATCGCCAATCGACTTCGCCGCCAGCGCCCGCTGCACCATAAATTGATTCGCGCCATATACGGTGATGTGATAGATGGTCATAGCGATCACCCCCGCCCAGACGGTTGGCGGTATAGAAAAATTCCAGTCGGTATTGAGTGGGTCGAGCTTGTCATTCAGCGCCAAAAACTGGAGTGCTTCAGAAAACGGCCCGAGTTGACTGAGCAGTGCCAGCAACACAATGCCGGCGCCGATGATTAATATAAAACCCTGCAACACATCGGTCCAAATAACCGCGTTCATACCGCCCAGCATGGTGTAGGCCACCACGATAGCGGTCATCAACACGATCGCCATGTTGGTGCCAATGCCGGTCACAAACGTAATCACGATAGCAGTAGCGGTAAGAATCGAGGCGGCACCAAATACCATGCTGAGCATAAACAGAATGCCCATCACGGCGCGCGATGCAATACCAAATCGACGCTCTAGATAGTCGTATATAGAGGCGACGCCGCTATTGTAAAAAAATGGAATGAAAAACACGATACACACAAACACTACCAACGAGTAGTTGATGTGGATCGCCAGCGCGGCCATACCGTCGCCGTAGGCCCACGCTGGGCCGCCTAAAAACGACAGCGCGCTGATGTAGGTGGCCACCACAGAAATACCGATCGCCCACCAAGGCGACGAACGATCGCCTAGATAATAGTCTTTGGTAGTGGTGACGCGCCGACTCATATAGGCGCCAAGGCCAAGATTAGCCAGCAGGTATACCACCACGATGGTCCAGTTAATGATGCCAAAGCTTGCCAGCACGGGCTATTCCCCTATGGTTGAGGTGTTTAATTAACCAGCAATTGCGGTTGTGTGACGAGTCTAACACCCGTGACTTCGTATGCATAACCGCCCTTCTAGGTTTAATCCGGCCCCCGGCGCCGGTCTTTTGGCCCAACTCAACGCACACATCTAACTATGAGCAAGAAATAGCGTAATAATATATAAAAAGTGATGATTTTCGTCATGGCACATGGCCTATGGTACGCTGGGGCACCCAGGTAAACGAGTATCTAGTGCGCTGCCATAGACCCACACTAAAACTGCTAGATTGCTCCCAAGCTTCGCACATCGGTTAGCGCGCTATTTATAGCTATTTAAAGACCAATGAAATCACGGGATACCCCGCCTTATGCCAGAACAATTAAGAACCTTTAGCGATGCGACCGCCATCGTCACCGGTGCTGCATCCGGCATCGGCAAAGCCATGTCGATAGAATTGGCGAACCGCGGTTGTCACATGGTGCTGGCAGATCGGCAGATCGAGCTTGCCGAGCAACTAGCCAAAGAAATTGTCGCTAGCGGCGGCAAGGCTTATGCACGCGAGTTGGATGTGCGCGAGTACCCGAGCGTTCAGGCCGTAGTAGCCGAGGCCATCGCCGTAACCGGGCGCATCGACTACCTCTTCAACAACGCCGGCATCGGCATCGCCGGACCAGTAAGTGACCACAGCATCGACGACTGGAACGTCACTCTCGATGTCAATGTGCGCGGGGTCACCAACGGCATTCAGGCTTGCTACAGCCCCATGATCAAACAGGGCTTTGGGCATATCGTTAACACCGCATCGGTAGCCGGTCTCCTACCTGCCGCAAGTTATGTGTCCTACAGCGCGAGTAAATTTGCCGTCGCCGGACTGTCACAGGCATTGCGGGTCGAGGCGGAGTTACATGGTGTTCGAGTCAGCGCGCTGTGTCCCGGCGCCATCGACACGCCAATCCTCACCGGTGGCGTATACGGCAAATTGCCAGAGGGCGTTACCCGCGAGAGCGCCGCCAAGTATTGGGTCGCACTCAAGCCGATAGCCGCCGATGTATTTGCCCGCCGAGCAATCGATCAAGTGGCAAAAAATGTCGCAGTTATTGTGGTACCCGGCAGATGGCGACTGGCGACCTGGCTGTATCGGTTTTCTTGGTCATTTTGGTATTATTGGTCAAAGCGCGACCTCGAGCGCGGCATGCGAATTCTGCAGCAATCGAACGACCGGTGACCCCCCGCCTAACGGCCGGTGTAACTGGACCACCACATGCGGATACCAGAGTAGTAAAAATACGCTAGGCCTTCTCAAGCGCGGGTATCGGAGGTACTATTGGCACAGTGGCGTTGCATTCGAAAAAAAGCGCATTTATGCTCTATAGAAAGGATATTAGCCCTATGACCCAAGTATTTTTAAGGCTTAAAGCTGGCCTTCTAGTGGCCGCTTTGACTCTTGCTTTCGGCATTCAGGCAGAACCGCAAGACGGGCCAGACGCTGCTGGCGAAGCCGAAAAATTACTTGCCTCACTTAATATTCAGGCCGCTCTCGACCGCTCGATGTCGCAAATGTTAGATTTTCAGCTGCAAGAGAGCCCGTCTATGCAAGCTTACCGCGATATCATGCTGGCATTCTTTCAAAAACATATGAGCTATCAGAGCCTAAAACCCGACATGATCAAGCTCTATACCCGCGCTT
>JAPKCN010000018.1 GCA_028822945.1 Porticoccaceae bacterium
GCTTGCATAGAATGTTAGTGAAGAAATAATGAGAAAATACATAGTATCGATTAACCCAAATATGGCAGTGAATGTTGCAGCCAATTAGATGGGGATCAACTTGCGCGCCATGAGTGCAACTATGGGGAGCCTCTCTTCAGCTTTTGCGCATCAACTCCGTTAAGGGCAATGCGGCTGGTTTAGCAATATCATCAAAGATGAGCCCACAGATACGTGGGCTGAACTAGGCGGTCAGAAGCACCAATGACGCGATCAGTATGATTCATAGCGTAGAGGGCGCCTTGAACGGAGTCACCAACATGCTACAGCGAATGCGGTCGCTCAATTTTCAGACGGTTCCTGGTTCAAATACAGTTACAGATCAGGTCACGCTTGACAAAGAACGTGAGCAGTTGTTGTCTGAAATTCAGAGAATTGGCAGCAACACGCAATGGAACGGCACAGATCTACTCGATGGTCGCCTGGGAGCGGTAGCTTTTCAGTTAGGTGCAAACGCCTCGCAGATGATCAGCCATACTTTCGCCGACCTCGAGGTAGCCAATGCCACAGCGTTCGAGAATGGGGCCGTTTAACATAAACAGTATGCCAGGTACCTAAGAGACATTTATATATGATCGAGGTGTAAGTTCGGACTGGGGATTTGAATAGGGCGATACAGTGACGTTCTCGGTCGATTCGGTTGCTTATTTGGGCAAGGTTACAACTTTGGCTAGCGGCGCCATAACCGGAACTACGCTGCATGGATCTTCTACGGAGACCAAATCTGGTGCCAGCGACTCCACTACTGCCACTGAAGGCTCGACGATCTTTTCTTATGTTTCGCGCAGCACTTTTAAGATTGTGAGTGGGACACGCAGTGCAGAATTGATGAATGTGCAATACATTCGATACTTTATTAGCCGTAGCACCTAATGACTCGGATATCCTGCAGGGGTTTCGCAGGGTGTAACCGCTGCGGTGATGTTCTCAGATACATCTAGCCTTGCTAGTGCCAATTCCGCCACAACTTCAATCGATGTTGTTTTGGATGATGTCAATGCAGCACGGGCGGCCCTCAGGTGCGGTGACGAATCAGCTGGAATATGTAGCGGGCAATGTCACCAATGTGCCCCAAAAATCCTTCGCGACAAGGAGCCGAATAATGGATGCGGGCTATGTCGCCGAGTCGACAGAGCTAGCGCGGATGAAGATCATTAGTCAAGCTAGCGCTGTGGTTATAGCGCAGGCCAATCAGTCAAAGAGCCAAGTTCTGTCGTTGCTGAGGCAGAGGTTGTAGCAGCTTTGATGGGCCGCTTCATAAACCTCTGTGATGTTTCATATGGGAATCGCACTCGGCTTTAGTATTACGCCACTAATAATACAACGCACCCCATATATACCAAGGAGCCTACCAGTTGCCTGGTGGGCTAAGAAACTGCATTGTTAGGGCGCTGATTTGTACTCCGGAGTTCCTCTGTTATTCGTCGGTCGACAGCGAGATATCGTAAACTCCAGCCTCTCTTGCTTGGTCAGAAATCTTCACAAACATCTCAGTCTTCGACTTGGGATGGGCACTTATCACCACCTTAGCCTCGGGTTTCTCGGCATGCATACGCTCAACGTTTGCACGTACGGCGCGAATGTCAATCCTACGGCCTTCAAAACGCAACTCGTTGCTTTCAGAGACACGAAACACAATGTTTCTGTTTTCCGAGTCGGGCGGCGGTTGATCGGAGGTTGGAGGTCGATCTACCTGCACACCGACCTCGTTAACAAAAGACGCTGTAACAATAAAAAATATCAACATGATGAACACCACATCGAGCATCGGCGTCATGTCAATTTGCGATTCTTCTTCCTCTTTACGTCTCTTACCTAGCGCCATAACCTCTTTCCAAAAACTCAGATGATTTCGCAACAGTCGGAGCATTCTACTGAATTTGATAAAAATTACTAGTCCGCTGACGCATTTCAGTCGCGCTCTGTGGCACACTATATGTCGGGTATGTGACATATGTTGCAAACACCTGACCTCCAGTCACCCAATGAATCGCCGTCAACGAGTTATTAATGCCAGAGTTACCCGAAGTTGAAACCACCCTTCGAGGTGTCACACCATGGCTCAAAGGCGCGAAAATTGCCGCTATTGCGGTTCGTCAGCCTTCGCTGCGCTGGCCTGTCACGCCGGGTATTGAGCACCAGGTCGCGGGGCAGACTATTGTTGACCTATCGAGGCGCGCCAAATACTTGTGCATCCATTTACAGCGCGGCTCGATGTTAATTCACCTCGGCATGAGCGGCAGCCTGCGCATAGTGAGTGCCGGTGACGAGTGGCGCAAACACGATCACATCGAATTGCAATTGACCTCCGGGCGCAGCCTCAGGTACCACGACCCCCGTCGCTTTGGCAGTTGGTTGTGGTCTGAGCAAGCGCATTGGCAATTGCAAAACTTGGGCCCCGAACCGCTGACTGAATACTTTGATGGCGAGCATCTGTATGCGCTTTCGCGCGGCCGTAAGGTCGCAGTTAAGCCGTTTGTTATGACCAATGCGATAGTTGTCGGGGTCGGCAATATATATGCCTCAGAGGCGCTCTTTATGACGGGCATTCGCCCCGATCGAAGCGCGGGACGCATAGCTTTGGCGCGCTACCAGCAACTGGCGACAAACATAAAGAGTGTCTTGACGCGAGCGATCGAACAGGGAGGCACCACGCTGCGCGATTTTGTTAACAGCAGCGGCGCCCCGGGTTATTTTCAACAACAGCTTTTGGTCTACGGCCGCGCCGGGCAGAACTGTCTTGTCTGTCACACTACCCTGCGCGAGCAGCGTCTGGGACAGCGCAGTTCGGTTTACTGCATAGAGTGCCAGCGATAATTACGCTTTATTAAACTTTTTCAGTAGCGCAGTGACGACATTTGGCGGCACAAACTTGGTGACATCGCCATCCAGTGATGAAATTTCCCGCACCAGAGACGACGAGATATAAGAAAATGGTTCTGCCGGGGTTAAAAATACACTCTCAACCTCTGGCGACAGCGCACGGTTCATATTTGCCAGCTGGAATTCGTACTCAAAGTCAGAAACAGCGCGCAGCCCTCTGAGCACACCATCGGCATCACAATCTTTAACAAAATTCACTAACAAGTAGTCAAAACCGCGAATCTCTACGTTGTCGAGGTGCACCAGTGCCTCACTGGCGAGTTTTTGACGTTCGCCGATATCAAATAGCGGACTTTTCCGTTGGCTAGTCGCAATCGCTACGATGATGTGGTCGAACAGCCGAGATGCTCTCTCTATTAAGTCGATATGCCCGTTGGTAATTGGGTCAAAAGTACCTGGGTAGACAATCTTTCTCATTAATTAAACCTCCTGTAGCGATGCTTGCGCGCATCTTACTCAAATTATGAGGGCGGCTCAATGCGCGTATAGAGCCGACTGTCGACATCACCAGTGATAGCTTGACGCCACAGTCGCCAGTTTGCCGGTGCGCAAAACCCTGTGCTGCGCTTGGGTAGCTCGACATAAATCACTGCTCCAGTAGCCAGCCAGTCATGCCGCTCTAATTTTGCACATACCTGCGAGCTACAGTTTGCCGCAAACGGCGGGTCGACGAAGATCAGATCCATAGGTCTCGTCGGTGGCCGTTCGATCAGTTCTGTACTGTCTTCGCGTTGGCAACTTAGATGCTGAGCTTGCAGTTGTTCGGCATTATAACGGAGCCATCGCAGCGCTTGCGGCTGACAGTCGATTGCGATACACGTGGCCGCGCCGCGCGATAGCGCCTCAAAGGATAAGGCCCCACTGCCGGCAAACAAGTCTGCACAATGCGCCCCCTGCAATCGTTGACCAAGCCAACTAAACAAGCGCTCGCGACCTCGGTTCCCGGTGGGACGCAATCCTAGCATAGGCGAGAAAAGTACTTGGCGGCTGCGCCATTTTCCAGCTATTATTTTTAGCTTACTGGCGCGCTTGATCTCGTCTAAGGACGGTTTATTCACCAATTTAGTCAGCCCAGCTGTTTAGTTTTGTCACTTTAGACAAGGTTAGTGATAGGATACAGCAAATTCCTAAAAGCTTATAAAAATCATCGTGTCGGACACCCCATCAGAATTTGAAACGCGCGTTCAAAAGCCTAAAAAATCGTTTCTCGATCGATTTAGGCCAGCCCCTACTGCATTGGCGACCGCGGCGCAGCCACAGTCTGTGGCCGCGCGCCTTCGCAGTGCATTATCGCGCAGCGGGCAGGGCCTGACAGATTTATTTCTCGGCGCCAAGGTTATTGACGATGCGTTGCTGGAGGAGCTGGAGTCAGCGTTGTTGATGGCCGACGTCGGGGTTGCCACGAGCGCAAAAATTATCCAGCAGCTGACTGACACCTTGGATCGACGCGGTTTGACCGATGTCGATGCAGTACGCTGCACTCTGGAGAAAATTTTAATTAACATTTTACTCGTTTGTGAGCGGCCCTTGGTGATCAAGGATCTGCCCAAGCCGGCGGTTATTTTAGTGGTCGGCGTGAATGGGGTCGGTAAAACTACCACCATTGGCAAACTTTGCGGCCGTTTAAAAAGTGACGGTTTGTCTTTGTTACTTGCCGCTGGGGACACCTTTCGCGCGGCTGCTGTCGAACAGCTCCAGATTTGGGGTCAGCGCCAAGCGGTGACCGTAGTTGCGCAGCAAACCGGTGCCGACAGTGCATCGGTAATATACGATGCTTTGCAGTCGGCCCATGCGAAAGGCGTCGATGTGGTGATTGCCGACACTGCTGGGCGACTGCACAACAAAAGTAATCTGATGGAGGAGCTGGCTAAAGTGATTCGGGTAGCCGGTAAAATTGACCCGTCGGCACCCCACGAGGTGCTGTTGGTGTTGGACGCCGCGACTGGCCAAAATGCCCTCTCTCAGGTAAAAGAGTTCGCCGCAGTGGCCGGAGTCACCGGTATTGTTTTGACGAAGCTCGATGGTACGGCCAAGGGCGGTATTATTTTTGCCCTAGCTGATCAGTACAGTTTACCGGTGCGTTATATTGGCGTCGGTGAAGGAGCCGATGATTTGCAGCCCTTTGTCGCCCGCGACTTTGTTCAAGCTCTGCTGTCTCAGGATAATAGGGGTCTTGGCAGATGATCGAATTTGAAAATTTAAGTAAGCGCTATGACAGCGGTTACAAGGCACTTAGCGATGTTAGTTTTCGCATGGACGCCGGTGAGATGGCGTTTTTAACCGGTCGCTCGGGCGCCGGTAAAAGCACTTTACTCAAGCTGTTGATGTTGATGGAGCGGCCCAGTTCTGGGAATCTGTATATCAATGGCACTAACCTTAACCAGTTGAGCAAAGCCCAGATACCGACTTATCGACGGCAGTTGGGTGTGGTCTTTCAAAATCATCGTTTGTTGATGGACCGTTCACTTTACGACAACGTCTCTTTGCCGCTGCAAGTATCGGGTTATCCGCGAGACGAAATGGGCCGGCGAGTGCGCGCAGCCCTGGACAGTGTTGGCTTACTCGATCGTGAACTTCTCAAGCCCGCGCAACTGTCTGGCGGTGAGCAGCAGCGAGTCGGTATTGCCCGCGCAATCGTGCACAAACCGAGGATATTGCTCGCCGACGAGCCAACTGGTAATTTAGACCCACAGTTGTCGGCCGAGATCATGGCCTTGTTTCGGCGTTTTCAGACGGTAGGTGTGACCGTGCTGATTGCAACCCACGATGTTTCATTGATCAACCGGATGCGCCTGCGTATCCTACGTCTGGATGGCGGGGTTCTCGCCGAGGATAGTGGCAAGCGTGAAAAAGACTCAGACTAGAGGCCGCGATGCTGCCCCCCGCGGAGCCAGTGGCAACGGTTTGGCTCCGGCCGATCGCTGGCGTGGCGAACTCGCCAACCATCGCCTGACCCTGATCCAATCGCTACGCGATATGGTAGTCGAACCGTTGCAAACTGCCATGACCGTTCTAGTTATTGCCATAGCGCTGGCGCTACCTGGTGCGCTTTATTTGGCGGTTGAAAATCTCGAGCGCCTGAGTGGGAATGTCGAAGCCTCTACGCAGATTACTGTATTTGTCGAGATGAGCGCGAGCCAAACCGTGATCGCGGCTCTCGATGGACAACTGCAGACGCTATCTGGTGTTGGCTTGATCACCTTTATTTCACCCGATCAGGCCCTCGAAGAATTTCAGGCGTTGTCGGGTTTTGGTAGCGCTCTGGACTACCTCTCAGACAGTCCTTTACCCGCGGTTTTTGTGGTGCAACCTGACAGTGTCGACTTGGCGCGCGCGAGTTTAATCGCCGAGCAGATTGAAAAATTTGCTGGAGTCGATCAAGTTCAAGTGGACATGCAGTGGTTACAACGACTTAGATCGATGCTCGAGATTGGTGAAAAGCTCATCACTGCACTCGGTATTACCTTAGCGTTAGGGGTATTGTTAGCGGTAGCTAACACCATTCGTTTGGCAATTCAAAATCGCACCGACGAAATTATCGTTATTCGGCTAGTCGGCGGTACTGATTCTTATGTGCGTCGCCCGTTTCTATACACGGGGTTGGTATTCGGCTTCGCCGGCGGTTTGGTAGCGGTGAGTTTACTGTCGCTGTCAGTAGTTTGGCTAAATAGTTCAATCGAGGTGCTGGCAAGTTTGTATGAGAGTCGTTTTGTTCTGCATGGGCTCGGCCTGACGAGTTTTTCTAGCGTACTTGGCGGTGGTGCAATGCTCGGGTTGTTAGGCGCATGGCTGGCCGTCCAGCGACATCTTAAGGGTATCGAACCCTAATAGAATCAATTACATAAAAGCCTTTCAACGCTAGCGAAGACTGTGTTAAAATAGCGGTCCAAATTTTTTCACAACCGTTTTTTGGAGGAAGATCAGTGGCCAAAGCCCTTGTTTCCATGGATTGGATGACCCCCGGCGCCAACCTGAGTGCGTACATTCAAGGTGCGTCTGCTGTGCCGATACTTTCGGCCGACGAAGAACGCGCACTGGGTGAGTCGCTTTACTACCAAGAAGATTTAGATGCTGCCCGACGGCTAGTTTTATCGCACTTGCGGTTTGTGGTGCATATAGCGCGCTCTTATAGTGGTTATGGGCTGCCTCTCGCAGATTTAATTCAAGAGGGCAATGTGGGTTTGATGAAAGCTGTCAGGCGTTTTAACCCTGAAAAGGGCGTGCGCATGGTATCTTTTGCGGTGCACTGGATAAAAGCTGAAATCCATGAATTTATTCTGCGCAATTGGCGGATTGTTAAAGTTGCTACCACCAAGGCCCAGCGGAAGTTATTTTTTAACCTCCGTGGCGCCAAGAAAAAACTTCAGTGGTTGAACGATCAAGAGGCGCACGCTGTGGCCGAGGATTTGGGCGTTGCGGTCAAAGATGTACAAGAGATGGAGATGCGGTTGGCAGTGCGCGACCCAGCCTTCGATGCCTCGTCAGATGATGACGACGAGGGTACTGCCGTGGCACCGGTTTATTACCTTGAGGATCGCGCTGCAGACCCAGCGAGAATTGTTGAAAATAGTCAATTTGAGTCAGATAATAGCTCGCGACTCGGAGTGGCGGTCGCAAGTCTCGATGACCGCAGCCGCGATATTATTCAGCGGCGTTGGTTAGACGATACCAAATCAACCTTACATGACCTCGCTGGACACTACGGCGTTTCGGCAGAGCGCATACGGCAGTTGGAAAAGAACGCTATGAACCGCGTGCGTGGCTTGATGCAGGCCTAAGCGTATTTAACTACCACGATTTACGTTTAGTGCCCGTCGTTTAATTATGAATAAAACCCTTTGGATTAAAGTGGTGGCCGTCAGTGGTGCGCTGCTAGTTTTGTTTGGCGCGTTTGCGGCCCATGGGCTGGAGGGTCATTTGACGTTTGCACAGCGCGCAACATACGACACCGCGGTCTTCTATCATGCGGTGCACACGCTGGCGCTGCTAAGCCTACTCAATTTATCTATAAATACTTTTTGGTTGGCGCGCGCCGCTTGTTGCTTCGTCGTTGGTATCTTGGTCTTTTGCGGTTCCCTCTATACCTTAGCAATCACCGGCATTAGTCAATTGGGTATGATCACACCCTTTGGCGGTGTCGCCTTTATACTCGGGTGGTTGTTTCTGCTGCTGTGCACTGAGTCGGTCGACTAGGTGGACATAAAACTCGAGTATCGAAAAAAATCAATTCGTAGTTATGTAGTACGTGCCGGTCGTATGACGGCGGCTCAACGCCAGGCGTTTGACGGTGGTTGGCCACGCTATGGTTTAAAGCTGTCCGATGGGGCGTTAGATGTTGCAGGTCAGTTTGGTACGCGCGCGCCCTTGGTGGTCGAAATCGGTTTTGGTATGGGCGAATCTCTGCTGCAAATGGCGCAGGCTGCACCAGATCATCACTTTGTTGGCATCGAGGTCCACCCGCCGGGTGTCGGCAGTCTTATGAACGCCGCTGCCGCTGCCGAGGTGGACAATTTGCGGCTGTACTTGGCCGATGCCACGGATGTTATGCGCGAGTGTATTGGTGCGCAAACAGTCGATCGTCTACAGTTATATTTCCCCGATCCGTGGCATAAAAAAAAGCACAATAAACGCCGTATTGTGCAACCCGAGTTTGTCCAGTTAATCCGCAGTAGGTTGCGTTTGGGCGGTGTTTTTCACATGGCTACTGACTGGCAACCCTATGCTGAGCAGATGCTTGCGACGATGCAACAGGCCGCCGGTTTTAGTAATTGTACTGGCGCTGAATATGCTCAAAAACCAGATTATCGTCCCCTGACCAAGTTTGAGCGCCGCGGGGCGCGGCTCGGTCACGGGGTTTGGGATCTGCTCTTCGAGCGATGCTCCTAATAGACGTCTGTCAGCTAGCATACAGTCTGACGACAGTCGATAAAATACCTCTCGGCAGGGCGTCACAGAGACGTAAATAGTATACACTCGCAACGCGTCTGCAACACGCCCATGAGCCCTGCTTGGGCAATGTGTGGCGCTATATTTGATTACCCATAAGGAGCTACAAATGCACAGTGTTAAACTATATTCACTCGGCCTTTTACTGTTACTAGGCGCATGCGAGAAGGTTAAAACCGAGACGCCGTTCGTATGGCCTGCCCGAGACCTAGAAATCGCCGTCGATACGTCGCCGATGAGCCTAGAAACTCAGGGTCAAAAGATTAGTTATCTAGTTGGAATGGACAATGCGCGCAATATTAAAGCTATGGAGATAGACTTTGATAATAATGCATTTAACCGCGGTTTTGCTGACGGGCTTTCGGCCGCTGAACCACAATTGAGTGAGGAGCAAATCGCTACTGTGGTCAAGGCGTTTGAAACTGAAATGATGGCCAAGCGTGAGGCTCAGCAAAAGGTGCAAGAGGAGGCCACCGCGCTCCAAGCGGACAGTAATAGTTCAGAGGGCGTTGAATTCCTGACGGCAAATGGAGTTAAGGAAGGCGTTAGCACCACAGTCAGCGGTCTTCAGTACAAAGTGATTACCGCCGGTGATGGCGCAAAACCAACGGTCGAAAGTACCGTCGAGGTTCATTACGCTGGACGTTTGTTGGATGGCACTGAATTTGATAGTTCAATCAAGCGTGGCGTACCAGCGCAGTTTGGAGTTACTCAAGTTATTCCTGGCTGGACCGAAGCTTTGCAGTTGATGTCTGAAGGCGCTACATGGGAGCTGTACATACCGGCCGATCTCGCCTATGGGCCCGGTGGGCAAGGGCCCATAGGCCCGAATCAAATGCTCATATTTGAAGTGCAACTGTTACAGGCAAATGTCGCCGACGAATCTTAGACCGATACCACCCAGTCGGCGTGCCTAGGCTCGACGACTGGGAAGCAATATTGTCTGCTATCTTGGAACTGTCGGGGTCTTTTCTAACCGTGAACGGCGAAGTATAGCGATAAGCTTGTCTTCCAACTCAAAACGCTGGGCCATCTCTTCTCCGAGCGAAGATAAATCCTCAGTCAGGCTCTCGAGGTCATCGATAGCAAGATACTTGTCGTTGAAGTCGAGCAGGGTGTCGGTAGAAAATTGAATGCCATCGAACAGACTATGGGTCTGTTGATGACCTTCTGGATTTGTAAACCAATTGTCCTGTGACAACTGCTCAAATATCTCGAAGTGTATCAATGACAAATAGTCGATCATTGATTGGCAAAATTCTTCTAACGAGGTTCCATGCAGAGTCTTCTCTGCACTAAAGGTCTTGATGTTGGCAAGATTCCCGTATTCTGCAAGTAGGGCGCGCCGCTGCTCAAGCCAATGCTCGACAATCCCGTCAATGCGTTGGCACAGATCGCTTTTTGTCGGCTTTTTATCCATCTTATCGCTCCGCTACAGCTAACTGATTTCAAGAATATTATATCGGCTTGCTGCTTGCAACCGATGGACGAGCAAAAACAAACTGTGGGCGTCGTTTGAAAAAATACAACCAAGCGCTTTTGATCTCCTAAATGACCAGTGTTTTGTCATCGAGGGGAGGGTCTAGTTACTGGTATCGATCTTTGCGCATTAGTTGGAACAGGCTGATTGCGAATAGAGTCATACAATTTATTAGCACCCACGCCGGTATACTGAGGCCCAAAAGTTGCCATTGTACTTCTGCGCAATTGCCGTCGCCACGAACGAGCATAGCGATCACTTCTATAGTCGAAAATGCGTCAAACAAATAGTCGACTGGTGGACCACAGGTTGGCACCTGATCCGCGCTAAGGCCCTGCAACCATAGTTGTTTCATAGCAAAGTAAGCGCCTCCCAACGCACTTATGCAGGTCGCGCCAGCATACCACAGGCGCCCACTACCGGTTGGATTATGAATCGCTGCTAGACTAAAAAGTAGCCCGCAACCGACCACAAAAAAACGCTGGGTGACGCACAGATAGCATGGTTCTAGTCCGAGGTGTTGTTGCAGGTAGATGATCGCATAAAAACATAGCGCGGCACAGCCGACGGCACTAGCAATATTAGTCTTGCGGTAACTGAAAAACTCCATTTTTCCCTTCCTATGCAGTCTACCTATTGGCAATAATAGTCGGCTAAGTAGTGCTCAAATGACATCTGATCGCTAATTTCAATTTGCTGTTGTAGTTGCAGCGATTGTGCGGCCATATGCTGGTATTTGGTAAGTGTCGCCTCGCTCGGTTGGCGCTCACGGTAGTATTTGGCTTGCTGCTGTGCCATGCGCATGGAAAAGGCATAATAGCTTTCACTCTCGTCATTCATCGCTTTGAGGATCCTTGCCGATGGTGTTTTTTGCGAGTCCTCGAGTCGCTCGAACATGTGTTCTAGCGCTTTCATATGGGCTTTTCCTCGATGCGCACTATCAAGTAATTCTGCTACCGGTGCGATTTCTTTTAGTGTTTGCTGACCCCACTCTTGCAGCGACAGCGTTTCGCTATCGCGTTGCAGTAAGAGCCCCGGCTGACGTCCGTTATAGACGCTCGCAGTTTGATTGTAGTCGATATTTTTTTGCTCGGCGAGATTAGACTCGGGGCTCGAGGAGAGTAGGCAAAATAGTAAAAAACTATCTAAAAATCGAATACTCGGCAGGTCGATTCCATGCATTGTAAAGGGGTTTAAATCTAAAGAGCGAACTTCAACATATTCGATACCGCGGTTTTGTAAGGCATGTAACGGTGGCTCCCCGGACTCAGCAGTGCGTTTGGGCCGAATAGAGCTATAAAACTCATTTTCAATTTGCAATAAGTGAGTATTAAGCTGTTTATAGTTATTGTCACCATCCTTTAGGCCAATCGTTTTATAGGGCGCATAGGGCAGATCCAAAGCATTCCGCAGGTTGGTGACATAACTGGGCATATCGTTGTAGTGAATCGCTAATGAGCTTTGTGCATCGCTTTGATATCCAAGATCGCCCATGCGCAGCGAGGTCGCGTAAGGTGCGTACAAACTTTGACGGTCGCTGTCGAAGGGCTGCAGATGATGGGGTTTTTGTTGCACAAAGCTATTGCACACTGCGGGTGTCGCGCCAAATAAATAATGCAGCAGCCATGACAGACGTCGGAAGTTGCGAATTAATCCAAAATATCCGGACGTCTTATACTCCTGGAGGGACAAACGGCTGCCGGTCGATTCTTTTAGGTGCTCCCAAAGACCATCGGATATCGAAAAATTATAGTGTATTCCGGCGATCGTTTGCATCGAGCGGCCATAGCGATGGCCTAGCCCCTGACGGTAAATCCGCTTCATTTGACCAATATTAGATGAGCCAAAATTAGCTATTGGGACGTCGTTATCTGCACCGAGTTTGCAGGGCATACTGCTGACCCACAATAACTCATTTTTGAGTTGGCTGTAGGTGTAGCTTTGGATATCATCAAGCTCGTCAATGACCGCCTCAGCCGACTGCGACGGTGCGGTGATGAATTCCAGCAGTGCCTCGGAGAAATCTGTAGTGATCGATGGGTGTGTTAGTGCCGAACCCAGCGCCGAGGGGTGCCCGCGCTGCGATAGACTGCCGTCCTCCGTTACTCTCAAGCTCTCTCTTTCTAGGCCGCGACTGACTTCGAGCAGTAACTTGTTCGCCGTCGGCTGGGCAAGGCGCTTCAGATGGTCCTGTAGTAGCACATTGATATCCATTTATAGAGAGCGCCAACAACAGCTGCTCCGAGTTTAATAAGTTACCTATATCTAGCCGTCTCACCCAAGCTTTGTATCAGAACTATTTGCCATCGTAATTCTTTGTGCCGATGTTGGACCGATCTACAACGGGGAGCGGTATGATTTTTAATCGCTGCGCTTTTTTGCGCAGCGGCGATTTTACCTTATTTTACGCGAGATAAAAACGCCGCTGCCGCAGTCTTACGCCGTTCAACTCTAGTCATTCATCAGACTGTCTCTTCGCTTGCGCCGAGCGCTAATAAGGTTATTTTCCAGCGGTGCCAAGAGTAGCTTAAAAGATGGTGAGGCGGATATTGGAATTAAAAGACGAGATTATACGCGGCCTTTGATATATCAATTTGAACTGTTGTCGGCAAGGCTCTAAGGACATTAAAAACCTTTAGGTCAGCAGTCCGCGCCTGCCGAAGGGCTCTCCGCTTGTCTAAAGCAGCCCAACAAAGAAACCGCGATCACTTTGGATTCCCAAGCTAATGTTGTAAATCCTTGTAATCGGTTTCGAACGTGCCACTTAGTTGGGTGTTGGGCAGTTAAAGTATCAGCTAATGCTGCCGGCGATTCTTCCGAAGTGTTGCGATATTAGCCTTTAACCAAGCGCTGCAGCGCTGGGTAAACTCTGGGACTCGATATAAAATACAGGTCAGTACAGCGGCGTTTAATAGCGCCATAAATAGGAAGAACTCGGGGATGGTCCAGCCGAGTAAAGAGAGGCAAGCCATGCCTATTAGACTACCAGACACCATGAACACAGCATTCATAATATTGTTGGCTGCAATCACTCTTGCGCGTTGCCGACTGTCGGTGCGCTGTTGGACTATTGTATACAAGGGAACGATAAAAAATCCGCCAAAAAGTCCGATGCAAATTAAATCTAGCAGTATGTGTAAGCCCTCCCATAGGCCTATAAATTGTATGGCAGTTACTGGCGTTAAAAATTCAAAAGTCGCTTGGTAGCTGCTTGATGAGAAATACAAATCGATACTGAAGACACTTAACCCCAAGGCTCCTAGCGGAATGATACCTGGCTCTACCTGCTCACCAGATAATTTTGTACAGAGTAGGCAGCCGCTGGCGATACCAGTAATAAAGGCAGCCAACAGTACCGAAATGAGTTGTGGTTCACCATGCAACACAGTTACCGCGAAGTTTGGCACCTGAGTGAGAAAGCACCCACCAAATAACCAAAACCAAGAGATACTCAGCACGCAATAAAATACCGAGCGATTGTGCCTTATGAGGGCAAAATTACTCATTGTGTCGCGCAGTGGGTTCCATGTCATCTTGCTGCTGTCGGTGGCCGGCGCTTCGGGGATAGCGCGACTGCATAGCCAACCGAGAATTGCAACGCCGACGGTGGCGATCCCCAAATAAAAGCGGCCGTTGGGGAGCGTCACCACCCAACCGCCGATAAGGGTGCCCAGGAGAATCGATACAAAGGTGCCCATGGCTACTTGGGCATTGCCGGCTAGTAATTCGTTGGCGTGCAGATGTTGCGGAATTACTGCGTATTTGAGCGGCCCAAAAAATGTTGATTGCAAACCGAGCAGAAACAAAATGCCGAGCATTAGATATAAGTTCAGGCTATAAAGTGCGAAGCAACCACAAAGCATAATCAGCACCTCGGCCAACTTTATTCGGCGAATAAGCAAGGCCTTGTCAAACTTGTCAGCGAGTTGTCCGGCGGTGGTGGAGAACAAGAGATACGGCAGAATAAAAAGACCGACCGCTAGATTAGTAAAAAAGTTGGCGCTGTTCCCGGCTACTGACACCATCTGGCTCACCACTATGACCAAAAGCGCATTTTTGAATAGATTATCGTTTAAAGCGCCAAGAAATTGCGTAGCAAACAGGGGGGCAAACCGTCTCTTAGTCAGCAGTGTGAATTGGCTGTTTTGGACTTCCATGATCCACCCCAATATTGTTATTGTTTGCAATGAATACCTAGTGAATCCCATATCTGGTCAACGCGCGCCCGAGTCGCGCTGTTCATCTCGATCGGTTCACCCCATTCCCGTTGCGTTTCGCCGGGCATTTTGTTGGTTGCATCCATACCCATTTTAGATCCGAGGCCGGATACTGGGGAAGCAAAGTCGAGATAGTCGATCGGCGTATTCTCCACCAAAAGAGTATCCCGAGTTGGATCCATGCGCGTTGTCATAGCCCAAATGACGTCACTCCATTGGCGCACATCAATGTCGTCATCGGTAACAATGACAAATTTGGTGTACATAAATTGTCGCAAAAATGACCAGACACCCATCATGACGCGCTTGGCATGCCCAGGGTACTGTTTTTTTATGCTAACAACCGCCAGTCGATAAGAACAACCCTCGGGCGGTAGGTAAAAGTCGACAATTTCAGGAAATTGTTTCTGTAAGATCGGCACAAATACTTCGTTCAGCGCGACGCCTAAAATGGCCGGTTCATCTGGTGGTCTGCCGGTGTAAGTACTGTGGTAGATGGGCTGTCGCCGATGGGTGATACGATCGATCGTAAATACTGGGAAACTCTCAACCTCGTTGTAGTATCCGGTATGGTCGCCAAACGGGCCCTCTTCAGCGGTTTCTCCGGGGTGTAAGTGGCCCTCCAAGATATATTCGGCACTGGCTGGGACTTGCAAATCACTACCAAGACAGTTTGCCACCTGAGTTTTTTCGCCGCGCAATAGACCGGCAAAGGCGTATTCCGAGAGTGTATCAGGCACTGGTGTCACTGCGCCTAGTGTGGTGGCAGGGTCCGCTCCAAGAGCGACAGCCACTGGATAGGGTTTGTCGGGATACTGTTGCTGCCACTCGCGATAATCGAGCGCCCCACCACGGTGGGCAAGCCAGCGCATAATGAGTTTATTTTTGGCAATCTTCTGCATCCTATAGATCCCGAGGTTTTGCCGTTCTTTGGCTGGACCGCGTGTGATTACTAGTGCCCAGGTTACTAATGGCGCAGCGTCACCGGGCCAGCACGTTTGGATCGGCAGCCGATCTAAATCCACTGCGGCGCCCTCCAGCACAACTTCTTGACAGGGAGCTCGCTTTACCAACTTGACAGGCATATTGAGCACCTGTTTAAAATCGTGGCGCTTTTGCCATAAATCTAACAGACTTTTCGGCGGATCTGGTTCTTTCAGAAAGGCCAGTAATACGCCGATATCGCGGAGCCCCTGCAAGTTCTCCTGACCCATGCCCATTGCCACTCGCTCGGGGGTGCCAAATAAGTTGCATAGCACTGGAATATCGTAACCTCTTGGGTTTTCGAATAATAAAGCTGGACCGCCACCGCGAAGAGTGCGGTCACTGATTTCGGTCATTTCTAGATAGGGGTCTACCGGTTGGCTAATGCGCACCAGTTCACCACGCTGCTCCAAAAAGCTGATAAATCCTCGTAGGTCAGCGTATTTCATAACATTACTCGTAGCGTCTCAGCGCTATATAGATAGGGTGGTTGAAACCTAGATTCCAGCTCCCGACCGAAGCGTTCCCTACTTTCGTTTCATGGCACCAAAAAACTCTTGGTTATCTTT
>JAPKCN010000161.1 GCA_028822945.1 Porticoccaceae bacterium
GGGAGGTGATATTTGGCCGCCAAGGCCTCCACGCCAGCCCAATGATCGCTGTGTTCGTGAGTAACCAGTAGTGCGTCAATATCGGGCGCACAAACACCTATTTTAGCCAGCCTTTTTTCAGTCTGACGAACCGAGAAGCCACAATCTACGAGCACGCATGTATCACCACTACTGACCACGGTCGAATTGCCCTTGCTGCCGCTTCCAAGCGATGCGAACTTCATATTATGTGGCTAACTTAAGACAGATTACTACGCAGAACCGCCAATAACCGCCTTGCATCGCTACTACTTAAGGCAGCCCCCTCCCGATCAAGGAGCCTCACTTCGACGTTGCCGTCGACCGGTTGTAGTACAATCTGGTGATTGTATTCGAGGATATCGGAACCTTTACTGGCGCCAAACCAACGCTGGAAAAAGCCTGGCTCCTCAACTACTGGGGTACTAAAATTTACCAGCAAGCGGCCCTCAGTGCGGTTCTTATCGATAATCGTAAAACCGCCGCGGGACGCTGAATAACTCACCGATGCCCAGCAGCGATCGAAACCTAGCGCGATTAAAATGTGATGGTCTTCTGATTCATCAGAAATAATATTTACTTTTGTATCCCCACCAATATTTTGTGCCAGCAGTGATACCTGCGAATAATCTGATGCCGTAGCAAGTTCATTGGCCATTAGCGACAGCATATCGCGTTCGCGCTCATCATTATCCGAGGCATCACTCCAATTCACTGAGTCTTCTTGTCCCATCGTCACCTGATTATGTAAAGCAGAGACCTCGGTACTGTCAAGTTGCACCCCAGGCGTTATAGCAAAGCGAAAGCGATGTGACTGTTGCTGATCCGATTTGAACTTGATCCAAACTGTTTCAATCATTCCAGTTCCACCATTAGTTCGCGAAGTAGGTATTCCGTTGCGACTTAAAATACTCCGCACGCGCGGCCAAACCTCGCTCGGAGTAATATTGATCAAAACCCAGTTTCGATCTTCAAAACTCTGAATCTTTACCACTTGCTCAAAGTTATTGACCGATGCTGGTTGTGGCCTAGGCACCTCATAGCCAGGCTCTAGCGCAGTCATTGCTGAGATCTCTGGAATTGGGTATATCTGCCCCAAACTGTCACTATGTAAATCATCTGGGACAAGAGTGGGTGCAGTCTCCTCAGACAAAAGGTAGTCGTTAGAGCGGTCGCGCAGCCCTAGCCAACCGCAACCAACCTGACCGCAGAGTACAAGAGCTAGCAAGAAGCGCATCGAAATGTTCATGGTCGGGGTATCCCTCTTTGGATCGCGTTATTAAAATTTTGTTTTGACCTGAATCTTAGCGTCCTGTAGCGCCTCAATAACGGTCATACGACTATCTTCAGCCAACGACGTTAGTGGCAATCGTAACCCGTCTTCAATAAAACCCATCTGCGCAAGCGCCCACTTCACTGGGATCGGATTTGATTCGACAAACAGCGCCTTGTGAAGTGAACGTAAGACCGCATCTTCAAGCTTTGCTTGCTCGGCGTCACCTCGGAGTGCCGCGGCGCACATCGCCGCCATACGCGCAGGCGCTACGTTTGCTGTGACTGAAATATTTCCATGTCCGCCGAGTAACATTAGCTCCCGGGCCGTGGCATCGTCACCCGAATAAATCGCAAACTGATCTGCGCTTTGCTCAATAATCTGTCGACCTCGATCGAGATCCCCAGTGGCATCTTTAATACCAACGATATTTTCGTGTTCGGCAAGCCTTAGAACTGTCTCCAGTTGCATATCACAGGCTGTCCTACCAGGTACGTTATAGAGAATTTGAAGCACATCTGCTGACTCAGCAATAGTCTTATAGTGCCGGTAGAGACCTTCCTGAGTTGGTTTATTATAGTAGGGCGTAACCAATAAGCAGGCATCCACGCCAGCCTTTTGAGCCGCTTTAGTCAAGGTAAGCGCTTCACGCGTACAGTTCGCACCAGTGCCGGCAATCACTGGAATACGCCCAGCTGCCGTTTCTACCACACAACGAATAACGCTTTCATGCTCAGCGACATTTAAGGTTGCAGATTCACCGGTAGTGCCAACAGCGACGATACCATCAGTACCCTGATCAACATGCCAATCCACCAGAGCCTTGAGCGCACCCCAGTCGATATCGAGTGATATTTTGTGCAATGGCGTTGCCAGTGCTACGAGGCTTCCAGAAATCATTGAGTAAATCCTTAAGTCTTGTAATATTACTGATCCGGACAGATCCACACAAGTGAAACCGGACAGCAGTCGGGTTAATTGCCGCTTCCAGCTGTTTCATCTAAACGGTAGACATCCGCTTCGCCAGCCGGACGGTTTTTGAACCGCCGATGCACCCATAGGTACTGTTCTGGTTGCAAAAGGATATGTCGTTCAATCAATGCATTGACGCGTGTGGCGTCAGCTAAATCATCACCGCTCGGAAAGTCCTCAAGCGATGGGTAAAAAGTAATTTGGTAGCCCCGATTGTCTGGTAGTCGGATATGAGTAAATGGTACTACGCGCGCATTACCGCTTTTTGCAAATCTCGCTGTGGTGTTAACTGTGGCGGCGGCGACATTAAAAAATGGCACAAACAAACCACTACCTAAACCATAATCTTGATCGGGACCATACCAAAGCGTGCGGCCCCGCCTGAGCGCTGCCAGACTGCCTCGCACATCGCGACGTTCGTAAATGTCGGTTCTGCCTGCGCTCTTACTGACCCGACCGCGAGCCTGAATGAAATCATAGACCGGATTGCCGTGCGCTCGATACATACCGTCCACTTTATCGTACATGGTAGTCACTGCGGCAACGCCAACTTCCAATGTGGTGTAGTGGACTCCCAACAATAGAGCACCGCGCCCGTCGCTATTAATTAGGTGCTCGCTACCGCGAATATCAAGTAGCTTTTGGAAACGCTTTTTCGGCCACCACCACGCTATGCCGATCTCCATGATAGCCATACCCATACTGCTAAAGTTAGCACGCAACAACTGGTGTCTTTGACAAGAACTCAAATCCGGAAAACACAATTCCAGATTGCGTTGTGCAATTCTCTTACGGCGGCTATCAAAAGCAAATACCAACAGGCCGATGCTGTGACCAAAGCGCATCAACACTGCATAGGGTAATAGGCAAACTGACCACCAAACTGCAAACAACAGCCAGCTACCCCAATGGCGTGGGTGGAGCAACGCCATTTTGAACTGCATAGCCACGGATTTCTTCAACAGCGGGTCCGGCTAGGGCAAGTATCAGAGACTCTCATCATTCGGCCTAGAGCATTTGGCTAATTGGCACGTCGGGCTCAACATCTGTCTGATAATCAATACCGGCGCAGCCAAATCCAAATAATTTTAGGAATTCTGACTGGTAGCCCTCGACATCAGCTCGTTCAGACAAGTTTTCATCGCTAATAGTGGCCCACGCATTTGCCACCACCGATTGCACATTCGGATGCAGTTCAAGCTCATCAACGCGCAGCCTTCCATCACTGTCAAAGCTCGGCTGAGAGCTATAAAGACACTCGCTGAATAACCGGTATATTTGTTCGATGCAACCCTCATGGGTACCGCAACGCTTCATCTCTCGAAACAGTAACGATAGATACAACGGCATAATCGGGATTGCCGAACTCGCTTGGGTTACCACGGCTTTAAGTACGGAGACCCGCGCGTCACCGCCGCTATGCGCAAGGTTCTGACGAATTTTTAAAACTTTATCATCGAGGTCTTGCTTAGCTTTACCGATGGTTCCATGCCAATAGAGATCCCAGGTTATTTTTTCACCAATGTAGGTAAAAGCAGTAGATTTAGCACCCGGCGCCAATACACCAGCTCGGTCGAGTGCCTCCATCCAAAGTAGCCAATCTTCGCCCCCCATGACCGCTACGGTATCGTTAATCTCGCGTTCACTCGCGGCCTTCAAGGTGAAATCTTGTATGATTCCTTTGTCGGTATTTAGACCGCGCATGCTAACGTCACGGCCGATTGGTTTGAGCGTTGAGTGAAATACCTCGCCACTCTTGGGATGCTCCCGACGCGGGGCCGCGAGGCTATAAATAACCAAATCAATATGTCCCAAATCAGCTTGAATGGTGTCGATCACGCGCTCTTTGACCACATCTGAAAAGGCGTCACCATTAATACTCTTGGCATACAAAGTGGCGCGCTCGGCACAATCATGAAAAGCCGCAGAATTGTACCATCCCGCGGTAGCGGTCTTTTTATCTGTGCCAGCCTTCTCAAAAAATACACCGATGGTCGCAGCACCACTTCCAAATGCAGCGGTAATTCTTGCGGCAAGACCATAGCCTGTAGATGACCCTATCACTAACACGCGTTTGGGTCCTTCGATGGGTGGCTGCAATTTAATATAATCGATTTGATCTTCGACATTGGCAGCGCAACCGGCCGGATGGGCCGTGACACACATAAATCCACGCACACACACGCCCATATACAC
>JAPKCN010000162.1 GCA_028822945.1 Porticoccaceae bacterium
ACAGCCATGGTGCCCGTTGCCGTGGCAGCGAAGCTAGTGGCGCTAAGCCCCATGGCTCCGGCGACGATTGACGATACGATTGCAAGTTTAAGTTTGCTTTGATTGAATTTCGTTTTCATGCTTTTTTCCTTTTATTTAAAGATGCAGTTTTCTGCAAAACATAGTTAGTGACGACATCATCGAACTGATCTGGCTCGGTGCGAAGCTGATAATAAATTCCCTCGTCTTATAAAGTCAACAGATTTTATTAACAACTAAATTTATCAGTTAACAAAATTTGTCGATGCATTAAAATTGTTATCGAATTAAAATTGTCGATTGGTTAAATCTGCAAAATGAGCTGCCATCAAACATCACATAAAAAACGATAAAAGATCAGATAAAAGCGACTAGAAACCATAAAAAAAACAGATTGACGTGGCTCAAAGAATGCCGATCAATGTTTTTATCCATCGCCCAAATAACTATGCGCAGCGAAAAAAGTTCTATTACTGTAGCCACAGACAAAAACGCTTTGTAAGTTCGCACATAAGTAATGTCACTCAACCAGGGTAGGTTCGGCATATCAGGACCAAAGTTACGATCTAGAATATTGCCAGCAATGCTATCTAGCTTGCCTCCCTTCATATGGCGCAGCTTGTAGCCTATTTTGGCCCTAATCTTGTTTTCTCGTATAAACCTAGCCACACGATGAACGCTAAAGGCCTCGCCCGCATCACGAAGATCTGTGTGAATCCAAGGGCTCCCATAAGATGTGTCGCAAGGTCGACCATCCGCCTTGCGCCGCAGGACTGACAGAAACCCCGCCGCTTAACGCTAAAGGCGACAAGCTTCTCGTGATGGCAGGTATCACAGCGAACCCGCAGAAAGCTATGCTCCAGGCGGCCACACTTCAGATAGTCATCGAAGTCACGAACCGCGCAGCACGGTCCTTGTTTGCCCCGCGCGGATAGCATGGCCTTGAAATCAGGCCTGTGACGCTCCACCCGCCGATATAGCAGGGTCGTTTCTGCACAGTGGCGTTTGTATCGAAACTGCCGGTCGGCCAGAACATGCCCTGATTGTTGAGTAGAGGCACTGCGCGAGCTCATTAAGAAAGTGTCTCGAAAGAGTTGACGGGGCACCTATTGTATCGTGGTCGATTTTGCCTACCGCACACACCAGATTGACTGGGTGGATTCAGACCGACAAATGCATTTGAACAGCTGTTTTGCGCTGCCGCTGAAAATGATAGACTTTTTCTCAAATTTCCAGCGGCAAGTTCGGGGCGTTAGGTTAAATGGTGGGCCCAGTAGGGCTTGAACCTACGACCGATCAATTATGAGTCCAGCGCTCTAACCAGCCGAATTTTATCGTCTACAACTAACATGTAAATGAGTGTAAAAATGCATTCGCTGTCTTATTTGACACAACGGGGACTGCATTCCATGACCCGTAAATTATTGACTAACATTAAGGAGCTTGTGAGCAATCTAATCGGCGTGCAGAAAACTGCATTTTTTAATAAAAGGAACGAGTTATAAAATCGAGATTCAATCAAAGCACGCTTAAACTCGCGACCGTAGCACTCGGCTTCGCTGCTTTTAGCGACTCTACCTACGCTGACACAGCGACTTCAACCATGAACGTTAGCGTATCGGTTGGGCATTCCTGCACTATGGACTCAAATCCAATGGCTTTCGGAGCTTATAATGGTCTTGTCGCCAATGCATCGGCCGCCCTTGAAGCCACGGCCACGGTAGTTTCGACCTGCACCTCAGGCGCAGCGGCCCTGATCACTATGAACGCTGGTGCTTCCGCCGGTTCGGGTTCGGCCGCTGCGCCAGTTCGCCGAATGACAGCTGGAGCGGGAAAGTATCTGGTCTATCAAGTTTATTCAGATGACGCTCGCGGCACGGTATGGGGAAATACCGCTTCTACAGGTGTGACGCTTACAGGAACTGGCGTCTCTCAAACCCTTACTGCCTATGGTAGCGTACCGTCAGCGCAACCGGCGGCCCAAGGGGCTTACAGTGACCAGGTCACTGTCACAGTTACTTACTGATGCTGACTCGAGTACTCAGGCTGTGGTTATAAAAATGCTGCTGAGTAAGATATTCCTGTTCGAGTACGAGGCTTAATAGGGCTCGGTGTACGGCGCTCGTCTTTCAGCACGGTGATCGATTTGCTACGCCCGCGACTCTTATCCGAGCAGGCGAACGGCTCACTTAGCCCGCGTTGCAACCATGTAACCTAATGATTTTCCTGATGGTGATATGACTTATTGGCTGTCGAGGCTGTTTATTACTTCACACAGCCTGACGTGATACTCGGGGCTAGCATCAGACGCGTACGCCAAAAATATGCTCCGTAAAACTTGCTGGCGCATTTGATTCAAGTCAATGTAGCCGCTAGCCCAATCAAGTCGCCCAAGCCGGTTGCTGTTGTGAACTCTTTCCATAATTACGCTGGGTTCGATATTACCAAGTAGCAACCCGCTCTCGTACCACTCTTTCCTCGGTCTTGCCACTTGCTGTGCTTGCTGATGGAGTCCATTCGGCAATTTAGGGTGAAACAGTCCTAATTGCTCTGCCGACATAAGCGCGACGCGAAAAAAATCCGTATTTTTCTCGTATTCAGCAATCACATTACCGACAAAAAACTTTGCGTTTTCAATAGGGTCGATAGGGGGGGATTCAACGACCAAGCCACTCATATGTTGGATTAAATTCGAAACCAACTCTTTAATGATGTCATTTTTTTTTCCAAATAGGTTGTGAATCGTTGGTGTTGATACCCCCGCCTCGCTGGCAAGCCGGTTTATCGTAAAGCCCTCTATCCCATCTGACGCGATTAGGTGCACGGCAAGGTCAAGAATTCGTTGCCGGCGCAACTTTTTATTAGCTTGGCGAGCGATGTTTCCACGAGCTATGCCTGAGTTTTCCATGATGACCTCTGTGTCGCGCCCTGTTCTAAGCTTTAGCGACTTTAGAACGGTACAAGGCTACTCTTTTCATTTTTTCGACGGGCGAACGTTTCTTCTACCTGCGTTCTTTTGCAATCAAACTTTACGGTTAAACAGATTTAATGACGGATAAAAACTATGATACCGCAATATCTGATAATTTTCCTTATTTACCCTAAAAATAAATAAATTTGCTTAATAGTAAAAACTGGATGGTCAAATTAGCGTGAGTCATAGAGAATCGATCAGCATAAGACATGCGAATCGTTAGTATATTGAACTGATGCTGTCACAACAACTTAACATAAACTGTTAGTAATTAAAGATATGTATAAAAAGAGGTTTCGCCATGAGTGACATGCCACTATTTTTTCCACAAACTATTTATAGCAATAAAAAGGGCCCCGTACCCAGGGTCATGATTGCACCGCAACGCTATATCCAAGGCGCAGGCGTTCTGGCAAACACAGGTAAATATTTGCAGCTTCTCGGCGCGAAGCAAGTCGGTATATTGGCTTCAACTCGAGGCCTAAATGCTGACGCGAAAACCGTCATTAAAAGCCTCCGTGAACAAGGAATTGAAGTACATACCGCCGCCTTTGACGGCGAGTGTTCATTGCAAGAAATTGACACGCAAGTTGATGCGTTCTCAGACAAATTTGTTGACTGTTTAATTGCGATAGGCGGCGGTAAATGTGTCGATGCAGGAAAATGTATCGCCTACCGACTCGGCATCGAAGTTGTCATCATTCCCACCCTTGCATCCAACGATGCACCCACATCTGCAGTATCGGTTTTATACACACCGCAAGGCGTATCCAGTGGTGCCGAATTCTTTCCACAGAACCCCGCTATGGTCATTGTTGATACTCAAGTTGTTGCCAATGCATCACCGCGCTATCTTGTGGCGGGCATGGGAGACGCAATGGCAACCTGGTACGAGGCACGGGTTTGCCTAAAAAACCCAAACGCAACCACCATCATGGGCACGCGCCCTACCCTTGCTGCAAACGCCATCAGTACCATCTGCGCTGAGACCTTATACGACGTGGGTGAAGCAGCCCTGGAGTCCGTCAAGGCGAATCGTGTTGACGAAGCATTAGAAAAAATCGTTGAAGCCAATACGCTACTCAGTGGATTGGGCTTTGAAAGTGGTGGACTTGCCGTCGCCCATGCCGTTGCACAAAGTTACACGAACCTACCCGTTGTACACGCCAACTACCTACACGGCGAGATGGTTGCCATGGGTGTTCTAACGCAGTTAATGATTGAAGGTGACGTTAACGAAGCCAACAAGGCCGCAGAATTTTTCGCAAAAGTTGGCTTGCCGATTCACCTTGGGCAACTCTCAGTTGAGGTCACAGACTCAGAATCACTCAACTTGCTCGCGAAAGAAACATCGGCATATGCAACCGTTTCGAATATGCCGATGGCGATCACCGAAGCCGTGGCGCTGGCAGGTGTTATCGCTGCGCACGAACTCGGTTTACACG
>JAPKCN010000019.1 GCA_028822945.1 Porticoccaceae bacterium
CCCCCTAAACACAATCATACTTACAAAAAACATCGAAAAGCACCCCAAAGCCAATCACTAATGCGGTACTTAAATGACCCCAGTAAACCGCCCAAAATAATACCGCAAGCGGTATTGTGTAAAGTATGTATAGGAATGCCAGCCAGGAGCCACGATGCCGACCATCGGAGATCACTCCACCTGGCAAGATAAATAACAGGTTTGGCAACAGCAATGCCATCTGCGCCAACCCTAAATCACTCGGCGACTCTTCAAGAACGCCGACAATTAACCATGGGTAAAGGACTGTGTGCAGACCGGTCGCTACATTGCTCGCACCGATGGCAGCGAGATAATGGCGAAATGAAAATGTCGATTTATTCATCGCCGCCGCCATTTTGAGATAGCCCACGCCGTTACCCAGGCCATACCAACAACAGCAGTGACCAGCAGCACAACGCCGGTCAGATTGATCAACAGTTCTAGCACTGGCAACTGATATAGCCTCACCGCCATAATAACAAACGCCGCGCAGGCTAGCATCGAGCAATACCAGACAAATTTTTGCTTCATAGGCGAGGCTGCGAACTGCAATAGCATTTCGCAGCACCAATGACCGCGATCAGCTTAGCGATTGCGCTGTACTTGCAAAAAATCAATGAATTGCTGTTCGTCCATAGCCGGAATCCCAAGATTCTCAGCTTTGCGTAATTTAGAGCCGGCACCCGGACCAGCGACTAACTGCGTAGTCTTGGCGGATACCGAACCTGCCACTTTGGCACCCAATCCAAGTAGAGCGTCTTTTGCCTCGGCACGACTCATAATTTGTAAACTGCCAGTCAGCACCCAAGTCTCACCGCGCAATGGTTGCGCCACCTGCTCACCAAGCACGACAACGGGCCATGTCACGCCCATCTCGCAAAGTGCGGTAACTATCTCCAAGGCTTCCGGATTGGCAAAAAAATTGCCTATATGCCGCGCCACAATGGGTCCAATACCGTCAATTTCTAAAAGTTCGTCAGGCGATGCCTTTAATAGGGCCTCGAGAGATCCGAAACTCGCTGCTAAAGTTTGCGCACAGCCTTCACCGACCTCCCGAATTCCAAGCGCAAACAAAAATTTGCCAAGACTAGTTAGTTTACTTGTCTCGATCGCGGCAACCAGATTAGCTGCCGATTTTTGCCCCATTCGGTCGAGGGGTAATAATTGCGCTATATTCAATTTATACAGATCGATAATTGAGAGAATACACTTTGTATCAACTAATTGTTCAACCAGGCGATCGCCTAATCCGTCGATATCCATAGCCCGTCGCGACGCATAGTGCTTGATTGCCTGCTTGATCTGCGCCGAGCAAAGCATACCGCCGGTGCAACGCGTCACAGCCTTCCCAACCAACTGCTGCAGCGGCGAGTAACACACTGGGCAACAATCGGGAAATTGCACTGCAACAGCCCCAAGTAGGCGCTTTTCAAAAATCACATTGGCAATTTGTGGAATCACATCCCCCGCGCGGCGGACAATCACCGTATCGCCGACACGAACATCCAAACGGGCAATTTCATCGGCATTATGCAGAGTCGCATTACTCACCGTGACACCGCCGACGAAGATCGGTTGTAATCGCGCAACCGGCGTAATAGCGCCCGTTCTTCCCACTTGGAATTCTACTGCCAGTAATTTGGTCATCTCCTCCTGAGCTGGAAATTTTCGTGCTATTGCCCAACGTGGTGATCGCCTTACAGTTCCCAAACGACGTTGAAATTCAAGATCGTTAACCTTGTAAACAATACCGTCGATATCATAGGGCAGTGAGTCACGGCGCGCAGCTAAGTTGCCATAGTAATTTTCGCAGTCATCAATGTTAGCGGCCAAATGGATGTTAGGGTTGATAAGAAAACCTAAACGACCGAGGTAATGGAGCATCTCAAGATGAGTCTCCGGTTGCGATTGCGTATCGATTTGTCCGACACCGTAGGCACACATCTGCAGCGGACGGGCGGCGGTGATCTTCGGATCTAACTGGCGTAAACTTCCCGCGGCAGCATTGCGTGGGTTGACAAAAGTCTTCCCCCCGCAGGCGATTGCAGCAGTATTAAACTGCTTAAATCCATCGCGCGGCAGGTACACCTCGCCGCGCACTTCGAGTACTTTTGGCGGTGAATGGTGCTGTAATCGCAGCGGTATCGACCTAATGGTTCGCGCATTTTCGGTAATATCTTCTCCCACCGCACCATCGCCCCGAGTGGCAGCTCGCTTTAAAACGCCGTCTTCGTATAGCAGACTTATTGCAACCCCGTCTAGCTTAGGCTCGCAGACATAGTCGATGCTGTAGTTGTCTGCCAGTCGCTCGCTAACTCGCCGCCCAAACTCTTGTAATTCTTGGGCGTCAAATGCATTATCCAGAGACAGCATCGGTTGCGTATGCGCCACTTGGTCGAACTCTGCCAATGCTGAGCCGCCGACTCTTTGCGAGGGCGAATCGGCATCGACCCAATGCGCATAACGACTTTCTAGAGCATCCAAGTCGCGCATCATTCGATCGTATTCGGCATCGGGTATAGAGGGGTTGTCTAGGACATAATAACGGTGGTTATGCTGTTGCAACTCGTCTACTAGACGCCTATAGACTACCTCTGTCTCTTTAACGCTATCGATATCAGTCATTCACAGTCGCCGCACTAGCTCATTCTGCCGGTCTTCGCCCAGAAGCTTCGCGCGCCTGTTGGCGACAATGCTCGATCGTCTGTCGAGTCATTGAGCAGCGCGCTTGGTCTAACACCTGCAACTGCAACTGCGCCGCTATGGCCTCGGCCGCAGACATCATCGCATCGAACGCTGTAACTGGATCGCCAACTTCGTCGAGACTCATAAACAGCGTCGCCCCGGGTGTTGTCATATCGTCGATGGTATTTAGATCAAATGTTCCTGGATTGAGCAGATTAGCGAGACTAAATAGCACTGGACCAGTGCCTTGGTCATCACTGTGACAGTGGAAAATTCCCATAGCTCCATAGCGGAGTCCGGCCGTCAACAATGCCTCTAATAACTGCTTACCAGCAACCATTACGCCTTTGTCAGCCATAAGGTGGACAATAATCACGTGATGATCGTCGCTTTCTGGACTATCATTCACTTTCTCCGGAGTGTGGCCAGACTCGCCGGACCGATCGCCGAGGTCGATACTACCCTGCTGCGGCTGGCGGATGCTAGTGTAGCGCTCACTGATATCTCTGTGGCTGAGTAAAACGTCCTCCATATCGCCACCCGAAACGTTTCGTACGCCAACTACCCGCGATTTACCAGAGGGAAAGTCACCACTAAACATATCATCGACGTCATCGACCCCAGCATTTCGTTGGGCAACTTTATCCAAACGACTTGAAGACATCTGCAGATTTTCGTAGCGGTTGCGTTTGGCGCGGCGCATACCATCGAGCACAATGGCTATAAAAACCAGTACAGCGACACCGATTAAAACTTTACTAGATCCTAAAAATTCCATCTATATGCGTGCCTTTAATGTGCAATGGAAGCTCTCCATTGTAAGTCGCAGTGAAAAAAACTAAAGCCTTTTTAGACTAATTTATGCAGATCCAGCAAGTTTCGTGGCCTCATTAACGTCGACTGAGACAATTCGTGAAACGCCGGCCTCGTGCATTGTTACACCCATTAACTGGTTGGCCGCTTCCATAGAAATTTTATTGTGGGTAATATAGATAAATTGCACATGCAGCGACATCTCACGAATGACTGCTGCATAACGTCCAACGTTGGCATCGTCCAGTGGTGCATCGACTTCATCGAGCATACAAAAAGGCGCCGGATTAAGTCTAAAAATAGCGAATACCATGGCGATCGCAGTAAGCGCTTTTTCGCCACCCGACAATAAGTGAATCGAACTATTTTTCTTCCCTGGGGGACGTGCCATTAAGGTTACTCCCGTATCTAACAGGTCTCCCCCAGTCACCTCCAAGCACGCCTCACCGCCACCAAACAATTTTGGAAACAATTCTTGAAGATGCTCATTGACTAAGTCAAATGTGTCTTTAAAGCGAGTTCTAGTTTCGCGATCAATTTTTTGAATAGCACTCTGCAATGTCTCCAGCGCATCCTTCAGTTCGTCATTTTGACGATCTAAATAGGCCTTGCGCTCTGATTCACTTTGATATTCATCAATAGCCGCCAAATTAATCGGTCCGAGCCGGTGAATTCGCTTATCCAAAAGCTCAAGTGCTTCCTCCCACTGGAGGCGCCCGGCACCTTCTTCTAGATCTGCCAGAAGTTTCGACAACTGCCCTTGATTGTTGACGATTTGTTCCTCGAGTGAGCTGCACAGAGTAGCAAATTCTCGCGCTGCAAGGCGCTCTTTTTCTAATTCTCGACCGACTTTCGTTAAACTCAATTCGATGGCAGAACGGGTTTTTTCCTGCTCATGACGCCCGTATTCGATCGCTTCCACAGCCGCTTTAGAATCGCGCAAAGCTCCCTCAGCATGGAGTTGGTTCTGCAACTCACTTTCTAACTGTTGCTTTTGGCTCTGCTCTGGTTCATCACTCCCGGCCGACGCCAGTTCCTGACGTCTTTGCTTTAAGCGCGTCACCTGTATGTCAAGACGAGCGATACCCTCGGCAACTGAAGCTCTCTGTGCCGTCAGCGCATTCAGCTGCATACCGAGTTGCTCGCGGCGCTTGCGCTGGTCCGTCAACAATACTCCACAATTGTCTAATTGCGCTTGCAAATCACTCCTCTCAACGGTCAGAAGTTCGCCCTGTTCAGTATTGCTGCCCACCAGCACGGTAGCATGCTGAAGCGCTTTTTTTGCTAATAACAAATCACTCTGTGCCACGTCGAGTAATTGTGCAACCTCGTTGAATTCTTTCTCGGCACGCTCTTTGCGCGCTCTATATTGCTCGACTTGTACCTCATAAGCACTCAACTGCGCACGCCACTCGGCATACTGGCGTTGCTGAGAACGAATATTAGCTGCATTGACTTCGCCACTCTCTTCAGCGGTTTGCAAGGCACGCTGATAATCTACCCGCAACGCGTCTAACTCGCTAAGCTGGGTATCTAACTGCCGACTATCGACAGCTAATACCTGCAACTCCTGTTTGCGCTTAAGCACGCCCATGGAAGTATCCATATCGCGCGCCATACGCAACCAGTTAACACCCAGCCAGATGCCATCTCGCGTGATAACCGATTCATAAGATTGCAATTTTGGCCGCAGACCAAGCGCCTCGGACAAAGAATCTACGGCAAATACATGTGCTAGTAAGGTAGTCGCATGATCACCTGCGACCAGGTCAGCCAAGCGCACGCCCTGAGTAGCTGACGGTGTCACTAAATCCGCGCACGGTGACGAATCGATTAATAGTAATTCACCCTTTTTAAAACTTGCTAAATCATCGGCCGTAGCCTCGATGTCTTCAATCATAAAGGCTTGTAAATAACCTCCCAAAACTATCTCTAGCGCAGTTTCCCAACCGGCAACTGGATCTACCCTGTCGGCTAATCGAGCGCGCTCACACCAGCCCTGGCCGGCAATCCACTGCTGCGATTGATTATCATTTAGCGATGCTTGTTGTAATGCCTCCAGCGATGCCTGGCGACCGAGAAGAGTTTGCTGCCGTTGGCGAAGATGGTTTAAATGCTGCTGGTTGTGTTGTTGTAGTTCGCGCACCTTGGCTATTTTTTCGGCGTGCTCGCGGCGTTGATTTTCGCTCGCCTGTTGCTTTATTGAGAGTTCGCCTAGCGATTTCTCGAGGGCTGATATCTCCGCTCGCTCAGGCGCATCACCAAAGCTCATCGCCTCATTGCCGAGGTTGTGTTGACGCTCGGTGAGGCCCACGACACGATCACGCAGGTAGCCGATCCGCGATTGCTGAACTTCGACCTGTTGCCGCGGTAGCGCGCTGCGAGCATTAAAATCGTCCGCTTCGCGCTGCCAGTTTTGCATCGCCGTCCGCGCTTGATCTAGCGCCTCGCGCGCCTGCCCCTCGAGTATTTCTGCAGAAGCAAACTGCGGTTGTAGCTGATTTTTCTCGAGATCCCAAACGGCCACTTTTTCGCGATCAGTAGTCAAGTGTTGACTCGCCTCAGCATAGTTTTCTTCGGTATCGCGAATATCCTGCTGGCGCTCTAATGACCGTTGCCGTGCATGTTCTATCGACTGCTGGATGCGCGCGACCGCGCCGCTGACTTGGTAATAGTGACTCTGCACTCGATCTAGTACATCGCCGGCGTCGGTCAACTGTAAACGATATTTTTCGATCGCCGTATCGCATGCGCTGCGCTGTGCCAACGAACGTTGTTGATCGACTTCAAAACGCTGGATAATGCGTTGCTGCTGCAACATTAAGGTATTTAATTCACGCCATTTTAGAGCGCTTAACTCGAGACTTTTACGCCGCTCTTGCTGACGGTACTCAGTATATTTTTGTGCCGCTTTGGCCTGCCGTTCGAGGCGTGCAAGCTGCCGCGCCAACTCGTCACGGATATCGCTGAGGCGCTCGAGGTTTTCCTCGGTTCGAGAAATCCGACTAGCCGTTTCTCGACGGCGCTCTTTGTACTTTGAAATACCCGCGGCTTCCTCGATAAAGAAGCGTAGTTCTTCCGGCTTGGCCTCAATTAATCTCGATATAGTACCCTGTTCGATTATTGCATAGCTACGCGGCCCCAAGCCAGTACCAAGAAAAATATCGGTGATGTCCCGCCGTCGACACGAACTACCATTTAAATAGTACTGCGACTGCCCATCTCGGCTTACTTTGCGGCGGATCGAAATCTCATTATAAGCGGCAAATTCGCCCGCAACGCGACCGTCACTATTATCAAAGATCAAATCGATGGATGCTTGACCGACCGGCTTGCGCGTTCCGGAGCCATTAAAAATTACGTCCGACATTGACTCGCCGCGCAAATTTTTAGCCGACGATTCGCCTAGTACCCAACGCACCGCGTCTATCACATTTGATTTTCCGCAGCCATTCGGCCCCACCACCGCACACAGATTGCTGGGGAACTGCACAGTCGTAGGATCCACAAAAGACTTGAACCCAGAAAGTTTGATTGATTTAAGCCGCATTAAAGATCGTTTTTTGAGTTATAAATGATCATTACTGTTCAACATAAAAACTCTATATGCGAAGTCTACACCGTTATACCCCGACAAAAAATAAATAATCGCGTGCTGCGCCTAACTATCTTATCAAGGGCGTTTAACACTAATCTGCAAGGCCAACTCAGCTTTTTGCGAATGTAGTTCGAGTACCGAAGAGCGCACCTCCCAATCGCCAGATTGGGGCATCGCAGAACCATTTCCTGAGAGTCTAGCAATTACTCGGACGCGCGAAAAGCTCGACAGTAATCGCGATCCGACAAGTGAATCTCGATCGGATAGTTGTAAACGGAGGGGCAGCTCACCGACAGACAATTTACGCGCGGCAATGGGCATCGGCGATCCATCCGGATCGACGATTGCAATAAATACTACTTGCTCGGTTGAATAGATTATCTTTGGATCGATACTCAAGGCTATACGGAGAGCCACAGGTCGGTCGCCAGCGGCGTCCTGATTATTGCCTAGACGACTATCCAGCAATCGGTCCGGTCGGCTTATCAACGCCGTCCTTTCCGCGTCGCGCAGCGACTCGCGCTCTGCGCGATCAATCCCTGCCTGCAGTGATCGCGATTCGATACCGTTGACGTTAATACCGCGTTGTGCGCGTTTCCAGTAATCGATAGCTGCCGTCAATTGACGTTGAGAAAAGGCTTCGATACCCTTTAGTCCCAACACCACGCGATTTTCCGAATCGACCAAATAAGCGCGACTGATTGCGCGACTAACACGTTCTGTTAACTGATTTTTGTCGGCAAAAAACAATGCTTGAGCATACTGTGCCAGCAGTTGACCGTTTTCAGGGTCTAAATCAACCGCCCGTCGATAGTACTTCGCAGCGCGAATCATCTCCACATTGTCGCTGGCAAATTGTCCCAGGAGCATCCAGTAATAAATATTATCGGGTCGCTCTAACACTCGCTGCTCGAGGCGACTAACAATACTCGCTGTGCGGTTAGCGGTGATTTCGGCCGAGGCCTTTCCATCAGCGCGCTCGGTCAGTAGTTGAAAGATTTTCTCGTCCTCAGCAGCACCCATCGCCGCGTATAACCAAAACGTCGCTACAATCACCAACACGAGCAATATGGGCATCATCCATTTGCCGCCGTCCAGAGTTTGCTTATGCAGGCTAGAGGCGGTGTTTTGCAACAATAACTGTTCCGCCTCGGATAACAGGTGGCTATGGTGCCCTCGGCTTATTTCTCCAGCCGCTAACTGCTGTTCAAAGTGCCTACTCTGCTCTTTAAACAAGCCCACATTTTCACTTGCTCGGGCATCCGAGTCCATGTTTAAGTTAGCTTTTGGTTTTGCCACTAGCCATGGGTAGGCGATAAAAGGTGCCGCGGCCAACACCAGCAAACATACCTCGACCGCATTCACCGGGGCTCGCTCGGGGTATTCAAAAGTTGATCTAATCGCTCTCTATCGCCAGCACTCATCGCCGCGCGTCGACCACTGTCATACTCACCAATATCCGACTGCCGACGTCGCTGTAGGAGAATGACTGCAATTGCCGCTGAAAGCGCAAAGAGAAACGGCGCTGCCCACAAAAACCATGTTCTCTGGTCGACTAAAGGGCGATACAAAATAAAATCAGAATAACGCTCCGCAAGATAGTGTTTAATCTCCTCGTCACTATTTTTCTGCTCTAGCAAACGTAGAATCTGCAATCTTAACTCGACAGAAATAGCAGAATTAGAATCTGCAAGATTTTGATTTTGACACTTTGGGCAACGCAATTCCTCAATCAACTTTTGGTATCTCGGACGCATTGAATCGTCGGAAAATTCGACCATGTCAGATTGCCCTGATACCCCAGCGGAGAAAAGTACGAACCAGACTATAGAAAAGATTCGTAAATAAAGTTCATAGCCGCAACCTCTCCACTGCGGGGCTTTAATCAACATTGGACGACGCCAAAGTTTGGTAGCGTTGGGCAAATTCCCGTTGCCAACTGCGCTGATCGAGAATGCCCACGCGACGGTGGCGAATGATGCCCTCGGCATCTAGCAAATAGGTCTCCGGGGCGCCATATACGCCCAGATCTATGCCCAGAGAGCCGCTGGCATCAAATATACTAAACGCGTAGGGGTCTCCCAAGTGCTGCAGCCAGCGAGTCGCTTCATCACGATTATCTTTGTAGTTGAGACCGATAATCTTTACCCCCAGCGAGGCGAGTTCGTTGAGCATGGCGTGCTCGATGCTGCAGGCATAGCACCAGGTTGCCCAAACATTTACCAGAGCAACTTCCCCGCGAAGATCGGCTGCGCTCAGCAACTGCTGTGGGTCGTTTAAATCGGCGAGGCTAAATTCAGGAAATTCCTCCCCAATCCGCGCCGAGGGCAGTTCATTAGGATCTCGATCAAGCGCCAGCCACAAAAAAGGAGCGACTGCCACAAATAGCATTAGTGGCGCAAACAGAGCTAAGCGCTGTCTCATCTCGATTGCTCCAACTTTGGTTCGGTAAGGCTATTTACTGCAGTATCTAAGGTTTTTCTGCGTCGTCGATAGCGCTTATCGGCAACCGCAACTAATCCGCCAATCCCTATTAACAGTCCACCCAGCCAAATACAGCGCACAAATGGTTTGACCTGAACCCGCATCCCCCAGCTATCGCCACTAAGCGGCTCGCCCAGAGCCACATAGAGATCACGTAGCAAACCCCCATCGATGGATGCTTCGGTCATGACTTGGCCACCCGATTGATAATAGCGTTTTTCCGGCGACAATTCAGCCACAGGCCGACCCTGCTGGGTAACAGAAACAAGCGCTCTAGTGGCGCGGTAATTAGTTTCTTGGATCTCGCTTACGGTCTTAAACTCAAACGTATACCCGGCTACTAGAACGCTATCCCCCGGCTCCATTCGCATATCCCGCTGGCTATCATAGACGCTGCTAAGACCAACTCCCAGAGCGCACAGGGCGATTCCACTATGAGCCAGCAACATACCCCAATAACTCGCGGATAATCGCGCTAGTGGTGCAGTATTCATTTTTACTCGAAGATCTTGCAAACTCATGGCGACGACCCAAAGCACTGCTATAATCGTCAGCGCTGCTGCCATCGAATACCCGGGGGAGTCGAACCATACCGCCAATGGAATCGGTAACAGCATGCCCAAGCTTACGCTAAACGCAGCCGGCCATCGCGCATGCTGGATGACTGCCGCCGACGCTGTGTGCTGCCAGCGCGAACTGGCAGCAACACCGAGACATACCAGCAGCGCAAAGGACAGCGGTACAAAGAAAAAATTAAAGTACGGCGGGCCGACAGAGATTTTACCTAATTGCAATGCATCTGCCACCAATGGGTAGAGCGTGCCAATGAGTATCATAGCCATCGCCGTGACTAAAATAAGGTTGTTGATCAATATCATGATCTCGCGCGCCGCCCCACTATAGGTTGATTTGGCGTGAATCGCAGGCCCACGAAAGGCAAACAGCAAAAGTGAACTGCCGATCACCAAAGACAGAAATACCAAAATAAACAAACCGCGCTCCGGGTCACTTGCAAATGCGTGAACCGAAGTCAGCACCCCCGACCTCACCAAAAATGTTCCCAACAAGCTCAAAGAAAAAGCAAAAATGGCCAGCAGTAGTGTCCAACTCCGAAACACGCCACGCTTTTCAGTTGCTGCAATGCTATGCACCAGCGCAGTTGCTACTAACCAGGGCATAAATGAAGCATTTTCTACTGGATCCCAGAACCACCAACCGCCCCAACCGAGTTCGTAATAGGCCCACCAGCTGCCGAGGGTAATACCAATAGTCAGAAAAACCCATGCCACATTGACCCATGGACGACACCACCGGGCCCAGGCACTATCGAATTGGCCCTCCAAAAGGGCAGCAATCGCAAAAGCAAAGGGTACTGAAAGCCCAACATAACCCATGTAGAGCATCGGCGGATGTAAAATTAAACCGATATCTTGCAATAGAGGATTTAAATCACTGCCATTGACTGGGGGAAACGGTAACGTGCGCTCAAAAGGGTTGGATGTTAGTAATAAAAAAAGGCCAAAACCAACGGCTATCATTCCCAGTATCGACAGCACGCGTGAGGTAAATACTAGAGGGAGCGATCGGCTATAGATAGCCACTGCAGCAGTCCACCCCGCCAACACCAATGCCCAAAGCAACAGCGATCCCTCGTGCGCCGACCAGACAGCGCTGAATTTATAGCGTATCGGCAATAGCTGGTTAGAATTGTGAACTACGTAGCGCAAGCTGAAATCATCTTGTAAAAATGCCGTTACCAAGCAGACGAAAGCGACGGCAACAAACACAAAATGGCCAATCGCCAGTGACTTTGCTAACTCCATCCACCGCTGAATACCAACATAGGAACCCAGAAGCGGTATTGACGATTGAATCACCGCCAAACACAGAGCAATTATCAGTGCGACGTGTCCAAACTCGGGGCTAATAATCACCTCCCAACCCATTCGCTTCGCGGTAGGCGGCGCTCATTGTATCTGCCACCTCGGGAGGCATATAGTTTTCATCGTGTTTGGCGAGCACCTCGGTCGCCTGAAGAACCGAGTTGGCATCCACAACGCCGGCGACGATAGCCGCCTGACCTTCATCAAACAGATCCGGCAGTATGCCGCTGTAATGAACCCTAAGGTGCACCGCTCCATCGCTAACATCAAACTCCACATCCAAAGAGTCGGCAGCGCGCTCCAAACTACCCACTACCACCATACCACCTGCTCGAACTCTCACCCCAATCGGAGCGACGCCTTGAGCAATTTGCGACGGCGTATAAAAATAATTAGTATTCTGCCCCAGTGCATAAACAACTAACCCGACCGCCATGGAGGATGTCACCAACATCAATATCACCCACTGCAAACGCTGCCTGCGAATTAAATGCATCAATCGTCCCTCTGCTTCGCTGGCGGTTCGGCATGCCTTTCGAGCTGCCGACGAAGCTGGTTTAAGGTCTGTGCATGACTGCGCAACGGCGATACCAGCAACGCGACTAAAATCGCCAGCGAAACCACTACCGCCAGCCATACATAAGCGCCATGCCCGTCCATGCTAATAATCTCATTCAGGCTGTCGAACTGAATCTTCATGTCCTCGACTCACTCGTTGCCAGAGCCTTAACCCAGGCAGTAGCGGACTCTTGCTGAACTATTTCGGAACGCGTGAAAAGACACAGAGCGAGCACATAAAAAACATAAAACCCGCAGACCATGACCACCAAAGGCTCGAGCATGTCTGTGTGTATGGAAGATGCCGACGTCAGTTTTAAGGTTGCTGGCTGGTGCAGGGTGTGCCACCAATCTACCGACTTGTAAATAATCGGTATATTAACCGTGCCCACCAGTGCAAGAATTGCACTAGCTCGGTATCCCGCCTCAACGCTCGTAAAGGCACGTTGCAATGCCAGCACTCCTAGGTAGAGGAACAATAAAATTAACATAGAAGTGATGCGCGCATCCCAAACCCAGTAGGTGCCCCAAGACGGCTTCCCCCAAACGGCTCCAGTAAAAAGTGCCATAAAAGTTAGTGCGGCGCCTATCGGAGCGGCGGACTTCATCAACATAAAAGACATCTTAATACGCCAGATCAGACCCACAGCACCGGTGACGGCCATAATATAATAACCGGCCAAAGCTAAAAGAGACGCCGGAACATGCAGATAAATAATTCTAAAACTATGGCCTTGCCGAGCATCGGGCGGCGCCAGCGCAAGCCCCCAAAAGAGTCCTACTCCAAGCAGTATAATCGTCGCACAAACCAGCCAAGGTAGCCAGCGACCGCTTATCTCATAAAACCAACGCGGCGAACCTAGACGGTAAAACCACTGCCATTTCGTAGACCCCATTGCCATGTCTAAATTCCCATAATTATCAGATGCTGCTAAAGCGCAGCGCAGCAGCAGCTGCTAGTGGGCAAAGTGCAATTGCGGCACATAACATCGCCCCCATTGCCGCCAAGGGCCCCAACCACTGCATCGCATCAACTGCAAAGGTTACGGTTGCCGTGCCAAAAATTATAATCGGCATGTATAGCGGCACCACCAGCAGTGGCAGCAGGAGGCCTCCGCGGCCAAGAGAAACGGTTAACGATGCGCCGACAGCGCCGACAGCGCTCAAATAAGCAGTCCCGATCGCCAAGCTCAACAACAATGCTGGGTAGGCCGATCCCGGCAGCGACAGCATCAACCCTAAAAGTGGCGACATCAGCGTTAGTGGTAACCCAGTCACCAGCCAATGAGCCACGATCTTACCAAGGATGGGGATCTCTATGAGCTGCGGCGCAATTAATAACTGCTCTAGTGACCCGTCCTCGTAATCATGTATAAAAATGCGCTCTATTGACAACAGAGTTGACAGCAACGCCATAATCCAAAGCATACTTGGTGCTACTTCACTCAGGCGTTGCGTATCCGGCGACAGTCCCAACGGCACAAGCGTACAAACCATCGTAAAAAAGATCAACGGCGCCACGGTATCCCCTAAACTCCTATACGCCAATTGCAGATCGCGTTTTACATAATCCGAAAAACCGCGCACTGCCGCCACTCCATTCACATTAAAAACAATTTTCTTTAAGATCATATTTACGCATGGGCCCTGCGGCCAGATCTTGGTGGCTAACCAAGATTACCGCGCCTTGTCTATCGAGATGCTTGCGCACACAGCTTTTAATCAACTCAATTCCCTCGGCATCTAACGCCGCTAATGGTTCGTCAAGTAGCCACAGTCGACAGCGCGACAGCGCTAATCGAGACAGCGCAACACGCCTCATCTGCCCTGCAGACAATTGATGGCAGGGCAGGTCATAAACTCTCCCCAAACCCATGCGCTGAAGAGCATCACGCACCATCTGGGGCTCATGCAACCCCTCTGAGGCAGCCATCCAGGTAAGATTTTCCTCCGCACTCAAGGCTAGTTTAATCGCTGATTGATGTCCTATATAAAGCATATCTGCAAGGTACTGATAGCGCACCTTGTCGAGCAATTCACCGCAATAGTACACATTGCCGCTAGTTGGCTTCAACAAAGTCGTCAGCAACCGCAATAACGTGGTCTTACCGCAGCCATTGGGACCCTCGAGCAGTAAAATCTCACCCGCACTCAGACACAAACTAACGTCCCCAAACAACTTGAGGCTATCGCGTTCAAAACATAGGTCGTTCACGCTGATAAGATAATCGTTGGGCAACACCACCTCCGTATAATATCCGCTCCCACCAACCGATATTATGCCAAAAACCTAAGCGTAAATGTTATGTATAATTTTACGCGGAGGAAAAGTATACTTTAAATGGTAAAAAACCTACTGACTGCAGAGTTCTTCGCGACGATTGGTTGCAAGTGATATCAGTATTTAGCAAGACACGTCAGCCTATCGGCGGCAGCCATATCTCCGCGTGCAATTCGCGCTGGATGACTGGGTACTAAAAAATAATCCGACCTCGTTCGAGCGATACTGCGATGTACGCCGACTCATGGAGAGGTGAAACATGCAGATATACCGCGTTGGCGGGGCTGTGCGCGATCGTCTGCTAAATTATCCGAGCAGCGAAAACGACTGGGTTGTGGTGGGTGCATCTCCGAGCGACATGATCGAACTCGGGTATCGTCCCGTCGGCCGTGACTTCCCTGTCTTCATTAACCCGCAAAGTGGCGAGGAATATGCCCTTGCGCGAACCGAGCGGAAGTCTGGCCACGGCTATCGCGGTTTTACCTTTTATACGGCGCGCGACGTTACACTTATTGACGATTTACAGCGTCGTGATCTGACCATCAATGCCATGGCCGAGGACGCCGAAGGCAGCGTTATCGATCCCTATAATGGACAGCAAGATCTGCACGACAAAATCCTCCGTCACGTTTCCGATGCATTTCTCGAGGATCCCTTGCGTGTGCTCCGCACCGCGCGCTTTGCTGCCCGATATCACCACCTTGGTTTTCGCATCGCAAGTGAGACAATGGATGCGATGTGCGCGCTGGTTGATAGCGGCGAAATCTCACATTTGGTCGCCGAACGGGTCTGGCGAGAAACACAGCGAGCACTTAGCGAAAAAGCTCCGCAAGTATATTTTCAAACACTGCGCGACAGCGGAGCGTTAGCAGTGTTAATGCCCGAATTGGACCGCCTATTCGGTATTCAACAATGCTCAAATGAGTATATCGAAATCGACATCGGCGTAAATACCCTGTTGGCTCTTGGTCGGGCAGCTAAATTATCAGTCGACTGCGCCGAGCGCTTTGCAGTGCTAGTTCACGAGGTCGGTAAAGGTCTCGTTGACACAATGATGACGCAGCGTCAAGACGGCTACGAAGTAATCGGGTTGCCGTTGATAGAAACTCTCTGCGCACGCTTGAAAGTACCTAATGAATATCGTAAATTGGCGCTTACGGTTACACGTTATCATCTCCAGTGTCATCGGGCATGCGAGTTGCAACCAGTAACTTTGAGAACCCTTCTTGTGGATGTTGGAGCCGGGAAATCCGCCGAAAAATTAGAGCGTTTTTTACGCTGTTGTGAGGTCGATGCAGACAGCCGGGTAGAATTTGTAAACCGTGACTATCGAGCCTTGACCTATTTGCGCCTCGCGCAAAGCGTCCTGATCAACACCAGCGTCGCCGATCTAGTCGCATCGGATGTGGCCGGTGACGAAATTGGACGGCAACTGCAACGCCGTCAAATACAGCGGTTAGCCGATTTTAAGGCTACCTACCATGAAGAGACCGACGCCTGACAGCATCATAACTGGCGCAATTAAAATCAAAGGGTAACATTATGATAGTTCAAAAAAATTCCCAACCGGTGGTTCTTATCACCGGTGCAGCACGGCGTATTGGCGCCGAGGTAGCACGTTTGTTTCACCGTGCCGAATACCAGGTGATCGTGCACTTTAAC